>CAYXCB010000004.1:19237-47004 GCA_964463635.1 uncultured Candidatus Saccharibacteria bacterium | reverse complement strand
CGGTCGAGTAAGTGATGAGTATCGCAAGGATGATGTAACCGAAGTTACTTCATCCGCGAAACGGAATCACTTACCGAGTGATGTGCGTTCTGGGGAGGCATCCAGGAAACAAAGAAGTAGAAGTTGCTACGCCCCACTGAAAATCAGCCAAGTCCACGGCCAACCCAAGAGAATACGTGTCCGAAGCCTCGGACGTTTAGGGGACTCAGGGGCGAGTGCGGTGCAAGGCGCAGGCGAGCAGCGGACTGAGCCGTATGAACAATACGGTGAAGGAGCAGCGGAACCTGCAACGCCGCAACGTGCCGCAAGTAACAGTAGAGACGGCGGCTCCGCCGACGACACAACTGTTACGTCCTGGGTCATCCTACCTCTGTTTCATCCGGCTGCGGCTTTATATAATGGCACAATGCGGCAAACCCTGATAGACGACTTTGCCACCATCCCACTAATTATCGAAAAGATTTAAATTAATAATTCTAAAAACGAAAGGAATTAAATGAACAATAAACCTAACCAAAAACCAGACAAGCAGCCGTCCAGGCGCAAGCAAGGCGTAGCTACTAATGGCCTGAGTACTTCAAGAGGCGCGGCCATCCGCGCCCAGAAACGGACGCATGATGACGCCCACCGGATCATCAGCCAATACTCCGATGCTTCCAGTATCCAGCCTGAACAACGCAGCCGGGCCAACGTCATAGACGATAATCCGCGCCTGAAAATTATCGGCCTCGGCGGTATGGACAGCGGCGGATCTAAGAACATGATCATCATTGAGTACATGAATGATGCGATCGTGGTTGACTGCGGCAACGACCTAGGTGTCGACCTGCCAGGTATCAACTACGGTATCGCCGATCCGGCCTATCTGGAATCCATCAAACACAAACTGCGCGGCTATGTCATAACCCACGGACACCTGGACCACATTGGCGGCTTGCCGCACATCGTGCCTAATTTGCCAGCCCCAATTTACGGGTCAAGGTTCACGATCGGTATGGTCGAGCGCCACTTTGAGAACTATGGCCAGGAATATCCTGAAGGCTTTGAACTGAAAACCGTCACCATGAACGAAGAAACCCACGAAAGGCTAAAAGTCGGCCCATTCTTCGTTGAACTGGTACGCATTACGCACTCAATCCCAGGCAGTACCGTCGTCGTGATCGACACGCCAGTTGGACGCGTCGTCTGTACCGGCGACTATCGGCTTGATCCGAACCCGTTGGACCATGAACGCTCAGATGTTGACCGGCTGAAGCAGCTTGGCGATGAAGGCGTTCTGGTACTGTTAAACGAGTGTTTGTCAGCTGAGCGTCCAGGACGAACACCGTCAGAAAGCACCATCGAACCGACCTTTGTTGATCTGTTTGAACGCGCTCCAGGCCGGGTGTTTGTAGCTTGTTTCTCAAGCAACATTAACCGTATCCAGATGCTAGTTAACGCCGCCGTGGCCCATGGCCGCAAAATCGCCATGGACGGCCGTAGCCTGGTGAGCACACTGGAAGTGGCCGTTAAACTAGGCATGATCCGGATTCCAAAAGGTACTTTTGTACCGATTGCCGCTGTGCCGAACATGAAAGACGACGAAATCGTCGTCATCTGTACCGGATCGCAGGGCGAGCCAAGCTCAGCCTTGCAGCGTATGGCGACCGGCGACCACCGCCACATTAAGCTAAAAGAACAAGATACGATTATCCTATCCAGTGCACCAATTCCAGAAAGTGGCAATGACAAGCTAATCGGCGACATGGTTGACGACCTCATGAAAATGGGCTGCCACGTCTTTCGCCATGCTACGCATGAGGTTGACGGCTGCGGTCCGCTGCACGTTTCCGGCCACTGCTCGTTGGATGAATACATGGATATGATCGAATTTATCCGACCGAAGTTCCTGATACCAATTTATGGGGCTTTCAGGGCTCAGCGATATCATAACGACGAGGCCATTAAGCGCGGTTTCCCTAGAAAAAACATGTCGTTTATAGATAATGGCGAAGTTTTTGAATTCACCAAAGACAAGATGGAAAAGACAAGTACCATACCAACAGGTACGCTATTGGTAGACCAGACTGGCGCCTTAGTCAGCAACATTGTGGTCAAGGACCGCGTGCTGTTGGCTGAAGAAGGCCTGGTGGCCGTGGTGCTAACAGTGGACAAGAAGAGCGGGCAATTGCTTACCAGCCCAGACATCATTAGCCGCGGCTTCATATATATGCGCGACTCTGAGGAACTAATGAACGCTTTCCGCGTCGAACTCCGTCGAGCCGTCTCTCAGCGCTTCAAGCGCGTAGACCTGGATCGTTTCAAACAGGAAATCAAAGAACACGTTACCCATTTCTTGTATGAGTACACTCAGCGCTCACCAATCGTCATCCCTGTGGTCAATATCATTGGCGGCAAGGTAGAGGCCAAAACTGTCCACGCCAACAATGGCAAATCAGCTGTTACCGAGGATCCAGCCAAAGACCAGCAGAAACGATTCGAAGAGATGCGCGCACGTCTCCTCGGCCAAGACGCCCGCACCGACTAGCCGCTCTGCTATTTCCAAGGAGCCTCCTTGGAAACTCTCCTCCCAGACAAGAAACCACGCACATTAAAGTGTCGGGTTGCTCTCCCCTAAGACCAAAAGCTAGATAAAATATGTGTTGACAGCACTTGTAGGAGTTGTATAATTCGTCTTCGCTTGTCCTGACACAAACATAAGGAACGGGGCAGAAAGAAAACTGTGAGTAATGGAATTATAGACGGTTCTGAGTCTTTCTCGGATCCGTCTTTGTGGTGGCTTAACGAACTGCCAGTCTATCCGCCATTGGATGAAAAATTAATGCTTGAGGCGCTGGAAAAAGGCGCCGCGCAGCGAGCAAGAGCAATCTACGCTGGCCTTAAACACCTTTCACCGGTACTAATTAATAAAGCCCAAGTCGAACCATATCTTTGGCCCGGGGAATTACCTGAACCAAGGTATGATGTCGTAAAGATACAGGACCTTGATTACTTGGAACGAATTGATTATGAGTTCCCCCCTGTAAAGCCTTCCCAAACTGACTGGGCCAGTATATTGACAACAATTAGGTAAAGGGGTAGAGTAAGGCTCCCTATGTTAAAACAGACTTTTGAACGACACGAGGCTAAAGTAGCCACAATCCAAAGCGCTCTATCAGAAAGAGCTTGGCTTGTAGCGGATGGCGACCTTGATCAATATGATCAACTCAGGAAGGTTTTAAAAACTTTTGCTCGTGACATTGCTTATGTAGAGGAGTTAGAGCTGTCATTTCATGAGCGCTTTGAGTTAGCAGAAGGTGCTGTTGCAGAAGCAGAGCTTAATTATAATGCTGTAATCGAGTTAGGTAAAAGTGCTACTCGGGATCTAGCAATCGCCTAGCAGCAGGCTGATTGACAAATGATGTAATTTTTGCTATAATATAGCAGTTATGACAGAAGCAAACAGACCAGCACAATTTGATGACTCATTTGTATCCGAGGGTATGCAACATGGACCGTTTCCGCCGCCCGAACTTGATACAGAAACCACCTACGCTCAACGGGTTTTTGAAGAAACTGGTGGGGATACGGTAATGTACCAAATATGCATGCTCCAAGAGGCATTAATTAACGATAAAGCTGAACAGAAAATCAGTGAAGAATCCTTTAAAGAAAACTGGGATAGGCTAGAACGAGCCAAAGTTTACCGACTTGTTATTGATCCGTTTAAGAAGGAGAACCCCTTACTTGCTCTAAAAAGGCACAGAAAATAGTATAATAAAAAACGCATATGGCTAAGAGAAAAAGACAAACACGAAAGAAGAAAGCAGAAGAAACCAAAGAGCACTCAGCTTTTTGGCCGCTGGCTGGCGCCATATTATTAATTATCGTCGGGCTATTCCTGATACTTGGCGGTTTTGGCGCTGGCGGTCCGCTGCCAGTCAATCTGTTCAAAGGCGCCCAGGCTACTTTAGGCGCCGCGGCTTACCTGACACCAGTAGCTTTGATTAGTTTCGGGATTTGGAAATTTACTAGCGAAGACAATCAAGTCCCTCTGCCTAAATTTATGAGTATGATCGGGTTTTTGGTCATGGCGGCGTCTTGGCTTCAGGTCGGTTTCGTGACTAAAGACGAAGCTGCATTAGAATACGTCGGCGGCCATGGCGGGGCAGTTGGCCGGGTAATTGGCGGTGTGGCGCTAGCAGCGCTAGATAAAATGCCGGCGGCGATTCTATTCTTTATTCTAACCGTACTGGCGTTCTTCCTAGTGTTTGGCATCTCACCAAAGGTGGTTTTGCAATTATTTGAGATGTTTAAGCGGCCCGAGGACGAAGACACCGACCTGGCGGAACTCAAATCACGGGCTAGCGAAAATGGTTTTAAACTCAATGAAGGCGTGCCGGTTGAGCATCATTCGGACCGCGAGCGCGCCCGATTAAACTCGCTTAAAAACACCGCCCAGAAACTAGCCCCAACAGAGGATCATGCGGCTCTGACGGCCGTAAGCGACCCGAACTGGAAATTCCCAGGCATGGATCTGCTAACCCAAAAACAAGACAAAGCTGACGCTGGTGACGTCGAAGGCAACGCCGAAACTATCCGCGAGACGTTCGCTAACTTTAATATCGATGTTGAGATGGAAGGCGCCAACATCGGCCCTCGTGTCACTCAGTTCACCCTAAAGCCGCCAACAGGTGTAAAACTGACCAAGATGACAGCCCTGGAAAATAACTTAGCCCTTGATCTGGCCGCTACTTCTATACGAATGGAAGCGCCAATCCCTGGCAAGCGCGCCGTTGGTATCGAAGTCCCAAATATCAAATCAGCTACAGTCCGCATCAGCAGCATGCTGCAGTCGCGCGAGTGGGCTGAGATGAGCGGTCCGCTTAGCTTTGTGATCGGCAAGGACATCTCCGGCACGCCAATTGTCGGCGACTTGGCAAAAATGCCGCACATACTTGTCGCTGGGCAAACTGGTTCAGGTAAATCTGTCATGATCAACACCATCCTAACTAGTCTTTTATATAGGAACAGCCCATCAGACCTCAAGCTGATTCTGGTTGACCCTAAACAAGTCGAACTTAAGCCTTATGACGAAATCCCGCACCTCTTAACACCGGTCATTACAGAGCCGGAGAAATGCATCAGCGCCCTGAAGTGGGCAGTGGCAGAGATGGAACGCCGCTACCGGGCCCTTGCTGAAAACAAACGCCGCAACATTATCGAATATAACAGCCTCAAAAAAGAAGAGGGTATGCCATATATCGTGATCGTAATCGATGAGCTAGCCGACCTGATGATGATGGCTGCCCGCGACGTTGAGGCTCTGGTGGTCCGCATTGCCCAAAAGGCCCGCGCTGTCGGTATCCACCTGGTATTAGCTACCCAGCGTCCGTCCGTCGATGTTATTACCGGGCTAATTAAGGCTAACGTGCCGGCCAGGATTGCCTTTACAACTGCTAGCCAAGTTGATTCCAGGACTATTATCGACCAAATGGGAGCTGAAAAGCTACTGGGTATGGGCGACATGCTGCTGCTAACGGCTGACATGCCGAAGCCAAAGCGCGTCCAAGGCGCCCTGATTGATGACAACGAAACCAATAAGGTAACTGATTTCATCCGCTCCCAACGTGAACCGCAATATAACGACGAAGTCGTATCCCAGCCCGTCCAGCTAAACGGCAAGGGTGGCATTGTAGCTGATTACGGCGGCCAGGATGCCGACGACGATATGTGGAAGGACGCCGTCCAAGTCGTAATTGATGCCGGCAAGGCGAGCACCAGTCTGCTGCAGCGGCGCCTAAGGATTGGCTACGGCCGAGCCGCCCGATTGATCGAAACTATGGAAGAACAGGGAATAGTCGGTCCTGCTGATGGCTCAAGGCCACGCGAAGTCTTAGTCCGGTCAATGGACGAAGTCTTTGGCGGCAGTACGGCAACTAGTGTTGACGATGAAGTCTACGATGAAAATTTCCCTGAAGAACCAGCCTAGCCATGAAGTCTAGAAAACTTCCTAGAATCAATCGTGTTCATCTCCTGAGCAGTGCTCTCGGCATGTTGTTTATCATGGGGATTGCAACTATTGGTGTCATGCGCAACCTTGGTACTAATGCCCAGGAGACACCAGATAGCTTTGTAACGATTGAGGTAGTAGGTTATGGCGGCTCAATTACTGTTACTTCGGGCGGTTATTCGTTCGGTACTTGCAACAGCGCCGCTGGCCAGACTTTTACGGCCCCCACGTTTTGCCAGGGTATTCGCTTTGGCCCACCAAACGGTGTAACCCTTTTCCTGACAGGCAGTAATCCTAGCGGCTTTCAAGGCTGGTCGGTGGTGTCGAGGAGCAGCACTGACGGCACAGTAAGTTGCAGCACCAACAGCTGCTACTTTAATTTCTATTCGGGTTCAGCGACAGTTAAAGCCACTTTTTATACGCCACCTGCGCAAACATACCCGCCCGGAAAGCCGAGTGTGAGTGTCAAGTCAAAGACAACCTCAAGTGTTGAAGTCCAATGGAACTTTACCGAGAATACTAATAACTTTAAGGCATATCGTAATGGTGCATTAATCGCGACTCTGTCAAACTCTACCCTGACATACAACCACACGGGCCTAAGCTGTGGGACCAGTTATACATTCCGCGTTGGCGCCTGGTACGGTTCAGGAACTGAAACATTATCTGATAACCTGACAGCTTCAACCAATGCTTGTCCGGCTCCAACGCCCGCTCCAACCCCAACACCAACGCCCGCTCCAGCCCCTACGCCCCAACCAACACCGATCCAGGCGTCCAGCAATGCTACAGCTGTGACTGTAAATCCTGGTGATATTACAACTCCCTCAGTACCAACAAACTTTGCCGCAAACCCAGAAAGAAGCTTAGTCACATTATCCTGGGACGCTTCAACGGATGACAGCGGCGTTGTGCATTATGAACTGGAAAAATCGGCCGACCAAGCAGCTTGGGCCAGCGTAAACGATAATATTCTGACCACTGTTTATAAAGATTTCGATGTCACTTACAGCACGCAAATTTATTACCGGGTTAGGGCGGTCGATCCCGCGGGTAACAAATCTGAATATGCCGCCGCTAATACCAAAACATCGGATTTTGAGGCCAATGTCACTGTAGCCGAAGGCGGAAATATAGCCAATCAGGACAGCGACATTACAGCCGCTGTACCGCCAGAAGCCGTGGCCGAAAACGCTCAGTGTATCATCATTGAGTCACCGAACTTAATCAGTACCGAAAAGAACTATGTAGTCGTCGGAATACCCCAGCGGCTTATCTGTAAAACAGCCAACGGCCAGGTAATTACTAGCTTTTACAAGGCCATCACTATCTCTACGACGCTATCGGAATCTGTCTTCAAGAAGCACTCTAATTATCGATATTATGTCGGCAACGATGGCAACTTAAATCAAACTGGAACAACCGAACAAGATAAGACGCTTAGCTACCAGACTCAGGATCAGCTTGAGTTCGCGCTCACCGGGAAGATTAAGAAAGCTCCAGCGATATTCAAGGTGATATTAGTACTGTTCTTCCTGGCACTTATTGTAGGAGCAATTCTATTCTTCCTGAACTGGCGCAATCGTCGCAAGCAGCAAGCTCAATACGACGACTACATCCGCAAGCAATACGGCCTATAGATAACGAAAAATTGCTGTTGCATCAATTGTTGCCGAGTACTATGCTTAGCGTAAGCAGTAATGCAAAAAAAGAGGTAACAAAAATGGCAGGCGAATTCTTTCCTAAAGACGAAATGGGAATGGTTTTGCCTTTTGTTGTCTCCGAGCCGCCTAGGCCAGGTACAAAAGGATGGAATCACCACCACCCCTGGTGTTTCAAATGGCGCTTCTTGTCAGCAGGTGACGATAATATGGAAGAAAAAGCTACTCCTGGCAGTAGAGTTCTTCATTTTAGCGCCCGACAGACAACACCCGTTAGTGTCCATAGAAGAGGTCACGGACGGTATGAAAAAGGAACACAACGTCCTGTCAATGAATTTACTGAAGTAAAGCTATCTTTACTGGGGCAAGCAGGCTATGTACCAGCTGAGGGTATAGAGGTTAAAAAAGGCAAAGTTAATAGAGTGGAACTTACCTCTGTTCAAAAGGAGCTATTACGCGGTCCTGCGGTTTTCACGATTGAATATAATCAAAAAGCAGTTTTTGAAATCGGGGATTTCTTCATGAACTACATTTTAAAGAATGGGCTTGAGTATGTTATGAAAGAACAGCAATCAGAGGTAGATCAGTTTCTCGGCGAAAGGGAAGTTGTAGAGGGGGCAGAGCGGGCTGATAAACTACTGGATACACTAGCGGCTGTTGCGCTTGATCAATTTGAGCCATCATATGCTTACGCCCTAAACTCAGATTCCCTGCGGCTGCATGCGCCACGAACAGCCGCAAGGCTCGTCTTACCTCTTGTAAGACAACAAATTATAGATATTCCTGATCGTCTGTACTCGGCATTTGACGAACAAGCCTCTGGTATTGTTTCCAAAGTTCCAGCCCTAGTTGACTAACAGGGGTGGATAAGATATAATCCTTTGAGCTGAAAAACTCAGCCGCAGTAGTAAGGCAAAGCCTACTACTGGGTAAACTTCAGGTTACGGCCAACTTTAGTGCGCGCAGCCTTAACCCGCTGAAACTTCCAAAGAAGTTTTTGCGGACAAGCCAATGGAAGGAGTTCAGATTGAATCAATATGAAGTGGCGATTTTGTATCACCCTGACCTCGAAGTCGACCTGAGTAAGGCCGAGGAAAAGGTCACCAAGCTCTTCACGAGCAACGGCGGCAAGGTGAGCAACACGGACAACTGGGGCAAGCGCAAACTGGCTTATCCCATCAAACGGCAGGAGCACGCTGTTTATGTCTTCTACACGGTAGAAATGCCAGGCGAGGGTGTAAACAGGGTGGAATCGGCTCTGAACATCACCGACGAGGTGATTCGGTACCTGATAGTTCGTCCCGATCTCAAAAAGATTGCCAAGGCTGAAAGCCTAAAGGCTGAAAAAGCCAAAAAGGCAGCCGAGCGCGGCGACCGTGATGACCGTGACGAGCGTGAAGAAAAAGACGAAGAATAGTAGACAGCTAACAGCATACAGCTAACAGTTTTTATGTGACGCTGTAAACCGTTTACTGTAAACTGTTAACTAATTCGACAAAGGAGAATTTGATGGCTCGATCTTTTAACCAAGTAACATTAATGGGGAACCTGACTCGGGATCCAGAACTTCGTCAGACGCCTAACGGCCAGTCTGTCTGTAGCTTTAGTCTAGCGCTAAACCGCAGCTACAAGGCCGCTGATGGCAACTGGACAGAAGTGACCGACTACGTCGATATTGTAGCCTGGGGACCGTTAGGTGAGCGCGTAGCGCAATACCTAAGTAAAGGCCGTCCAGCCCTAGTTAGCGGACGCTTGCAATCCCGTAGCTGGGAGCAAGAAGGCCAAAAGCGCAGCAAAGTTGAAGTTGTAGCGCAAGACGTAACATTCTTAGGCTCTCCAGGTGGCGGCCAGGCAGGCAATAGTAGTAGTGGTGGCGGTGAATTCGACCAATCTGCTGTTCAGCAGACGAAACCAAGCAAACCGGCTAAAAAAGATGATGTGGTCATAGAAGATATTGGGGACGAGCCCATTAACCTCGACGACATCCCGTTTTAACAAATTATTGGCTGCACATTCTGGGCGTAAACCTGCGTCAAAAATCCTCACTGTATTAATCATACAGCTCCGATTTTGTGCTCGCCTTCCATCCCAGACTGCACTATCCAAAATCTGTTAAAACCCATACCGGATAAGCAGGTACTGTTAATATGAATGCGGGAGTAAGGAAATTAAATGGCAATAATATGTGAAGTAGATAATAGATGTGAAGTATGCCCCATGGACCAACTTCCGCCTGACGATCAGTTTCCGCTTTATGTAGATTCAGTAGAAGGTGCAGACGGTAGCATGCCTCTACCTACCGGAGAAGTAGGCATTAATATTACCGCTGATGATGTGGCACTAGGTTTACCAAAGCGGATGCAACTTAAAACCGAGACTGGCACCAAAGTTAAACTATTAAGGATAAATGGCTTGTGTACAAAAGTTAGCCAAATGTAGAAGGAGAAACTTAGATGGCGAAGATTTTTAAGAATAGAACAGATGTAGCATATTTTGACTACAAAGACTTCAAGACCTTGCAGCGCTACGTAAACCAGTATGGACAGGTTGAAACCCGCAAGAAAACTGGCCTCAAAGAACACGAACAGCGCCGATTAGCGGTTGCTATCAAGCGCGCTCGTCACATAGCGCTACTACCATTCGTAGCTAGCAACTAAAAAAGTTGACAGTATACAGTAAACAGCTGACAGCAAATGCAGCCTAAACTGTAACCTGTCAGCTGTAAACTGTTAACTAATTCCGGAGGAATTTTATGGCGTTTGGACCAACCGACCTTAAAAAAGGGCAAATTTTCCAGATGGACGGTACCCCTTACCGGGTAATTGAGTATGCCCAAAAAGTTATGGGACGGGGCGGCTCAATTGTCAACGTCAAAATTAAAAGCTTGGTGGACGGCAAAGTACTGGATAAAACCTTTAAGGGTAACGAATCCATCGAGCAAGCTGACGTTACTAATAAAAGCGTCCAGTATCTTTATAACGACGGTAAAACTTATTTCTTTATGGACGAAAACACCTACGAGCAGTTTGAACTATCAGCGGTTAACGTGGCTAATCAAGGCGGCTTCATGAGGGAGGGTGATAAAGTCCAAGCGCAGCTATTTGATGGCAGGGTAATTAATATTGAGCTGCCAAAAAACGTGCCACTCAAGGTTACTTATACGGAGGACGCAATCAAAGGCGACACTAGTTCAGCCATAACTAAAAAAGCCACACTCGAGACCGGTATATCCGTAAAAGTTCCGGCTTTTGTCAAAACCGGCGACCTAATTTCGGTCGATACAACAACTGGTATATACCGCGAACGGGTTAAATAAATGAAAAAACGCCTGGACCAAGTATTGGTAGAGCGGGGGCTGTTTAGTACCAGGAGCCAGGCCGAGAATTTAGTTAAACTAGAATTAATTCAAATAAATGGGAAAATAATTAAGAAACCCGGTTATTTAATTTCAGAAAATGATGAAATTAAATTATTAACGGATGAGAAATACGTTTCTAGAGCCGCCCTTAAATTAAAATCGGTCGCAAACAAATTAAACATTAATTTCCAAAATAAAATTGTACTGGATGTCGGCTCAAGCACGGGCGGCTTTACTGACTTTGCTTTACAGCACGGAGCAAAGAGGGTAATTGCCGTTGATGTCGGCACAAACCAGCTCCACCCGAGCCTTTTAACAGATAAGAGAATTGAATTACACGAAAAAACAGACATCCGCGAAGTTAGATTGAGGATAGGGGATTGGGGATTGGGGAAGGAAGCTGAAGATCCTCAATCCTCAGTCTTCTATCTCCAATCCGCTCCGGACATTATTTTGATAGACGTATCGTTTATTAGTTTGCGCGAGATTTTGCCACACGTCACGACCTTGATGGGTAAAAGCTCGGAGCTTGTGGCTATGGTTAAACCGCAGTTTGAAGCTGGCGACAGCTACAAACACAAAGGCGTCATAAAAAACGATAAAATTCGGCGCAACACCTTAAAACAGTTTGAAAATTGGACACAAAAATTGTTCATTATTGTTGATAAGGCCGATTCTGAAGTGGCCGGTGCGAAAGGCAACATTGAGCGGTTCTACCTCCTCAAAGTAAATAGTAAGTAGAAACTAGGAATTAGCTTAAAGAAATTGACGCACCCGCCGTAGGGCTAGTTACTATTTCCTAGTTAGTAGTTCCTAAAGTTGTTAAACTTATGCTTATGTACTTCAAAAACCGTGCTGAAGCCGGACGGATACTAGCTAAAAAATTAAAACCTTACGCCCGCGAGAATGTTTCGGTAGTGGCGTTGAGTGAAGGTGGGGTGATTGTCGGTGCCCAAATCGCCATGCAAATTCACGCCAACCTAATGCTGCTACTGACGGAGAATATCTACTTGCCAGGAGAACCGGATGCCATAGCTGCCTTAAGCTCGGTCGGTACCTTTACCTATAACAATATGTTTAGTGCTGGCCAGTTGGAAGATCTAACAGCGGAATTCCGCGGCTTTATTGAGCAATCTAGAGTTGAGAAGATACACAGGCTAAATGTGTTGGTCGGTAAAAACGGAGAAATAAAAAAGGAATATTTGAGGCATCACACAGTCATAGTTGTGTCAGATGGCTTAGCCAATGGCTTTTCACTTGACATAGCTGCCGAGTTCTTTAAAAGTGTTGCTATTAAAAAACTGATTGTAGTCACTCCGCTTGCCAGTGTCCCGGCCGTTGACCGGATGCACTTACTGGGGGACGAAATTATTTGTTTAAGCGTTATTCCGAATTATTTTGGTACAAACCATTATTACGAAGATAATACCATTCCCGAGGTGAGTGATCTCTTTAGGATCGTAAAAGCCATCAGTCTAAATTGGCATCATGAGTAACTAGGAGAGTTTGGACTGCAAGAGCTCGGGATCGACGATCACAATGCGCAGCTGCTTGTTCTTGATTAAACCTTGGCGCTCCAGGCGCGACAGTTCGCGGCTGGTGGTTTCCCTAGAGGCATTGACTGAACTAGCGATGTCTTGATGTCGCAAAGGTATATCGATGATTATGCTGCTGCCGTCACTTTTCTGCCCGAATCGGCGCGACATAGTCAGCAGGAAAGACACGACTCGTTCACGAACGGTGCGGTACTCGAGATTTAATATACGCTCAGAGTGGATCTTGTACATCTCAGTCACCATATCTAGCAATGGCGGCAAAATGTCCGAATTGTTAGTCAGGGCGTCTAGATATTTCTCCCGAGAGATTCGATAAACTGTTACGGGACCCAAAGCTTGATAAATAATATGGCGCTCCTCGCCGGTCAGGGCCCAGATCAGCGGGAATATCTCGTGGCTTTTTCTAACGATTAATAAGTTTTCTTCGCCGTACTTGGTGATGTCGAAGGCTTTGACTAGCCCCTCTTCGATATAAAAGACACTACTTGGCACCTCACCAGGGCGGATAATGTACTCACCCTTTTGATACTTGAAAATGGATCCCTGGTGAAACAGCTTGATTAGAGCTGAAACTTGCTGTTTATTTGCAAGCATACTGTTATTGTGTCACAAAAAGGCTTCATCTCCTATACTATAGAACCAATCTAAATCTTTGTGATAAAAATCATGTCTCACACGTGAACTAGATTACTGACACCGTAACTTAAAGAGCGCATGATGGAAGTACAGCTAAGAGGGGAGGCGGCCATGGTACACAGACATCAGGTTCAAGCCCAGCTAAAAGAGTTGGGGATTAGTATCAAAAGTTGGGGTGTGGCCGAGGCTAACGAGTTGCCCAGCATACTTATGGACAGAGAACAGATCAAAGCCCTCATCCATGGCTGGTATGAAAACGGTTTTGCCACATTAGTCGCTACCGACCTGAGACTTCTCCTAATAGATAAAAAACCGCTTCACCTCACTATTGAAGATGTGCGCTACGACATGATCGCCGAAGTCGATTACAACGCCCGGCTAGTTGATTCTACTGTGAGCATCAACACGCTTAATAAGCAGCTCAAGTTTACTAGCATGAGGCAAAGGAGACTGCGCGAGCTGACAACGTTCGTGCAGCAGCGAGTGATGCAGCTTCGCCAGCACCAGTTCACTTCAACCCAGTTTGATGAACACCCGGACGTACGCGACCTAGTCCAGGCAAATTGGATTACCCAGCCTTTCGCGAGTGCCACTAGCGCGGTGCCTGATTTGCCGATTCCCGAAGCAACTCACATTAGGCAGTTCGGGACCATGAACCCTTACGCCAAACAGTCGCTGACTACTAAGCACCGATTCATGCCGAAAGTCCCGCGCCGCCGATTCAGCGTTTAAGCCTAATGAGAGGAGGTGACTCCTCCTCGATTCATACAGGCAAAATGGAATACATTTTGCTTGGCTACTCTCCTCCCGGGAAGAATAATGCCAACACTACAAATTATTAAGTGTGAAGTAGACTTACGCACTTTATTAATATAAATTTAGGGGAGATGGTTAAGTTATTAGCAGGATTTGAATTAAGCCTTTCACAAAATTTTGCACTTTATGCTCTGATCTTGATCGGACTTTGTATCGTATCTGGTTTGATTTCCCTGGTCGTCACCTTAATTTTCTCTGGCCTATGTAAGGTATTTATTAAGACCCCTCCAAGTAAAAAATTACGATTAATAGTCTTCGCGACAGTCGCTATATTAGTATTCGTTTTCCCGATTGCCTCACTGGTATCAGAATATTCAAAAACCCCTGAAGAAAGGGTTAATAAGAAAACCAACTAAACGTTGAAGCGGAATTCGACGACGTCATCTGGTTTCATGACGTAATCTTTGCCTTCGGTACGGACTTTGCCAGCGGCTTTGGCGCCTGATTCTGAGCCGGCGCCGATTAGGTCATGGTAATCGACAACTTGGGCGGCTATAAAACCACGTTCAAAGTCGCCATGAATTACACCGGCTGCCTGCGGGGCAGTCGCGCTCTTTGTAATTGTCCAAGCCCGGACTTCTTTTTCGCCGGCGGTTAAGTAGCTTTGCAGGCCAAGCACATCATAAGCAACATGAATTAATTGTTCCAAACCGGAGCTACTGACACCGTAGCTTAACAACAGTTCATTTCGGTCGGCTTCATCCAACCCCTGCAGCTCATGCTCGAGTTTAGCGCTTACAAGTATGGCTTGGGCCGGCGCGACTAAGCCTATCAGTTCTTGCTGCTTTGACTTATCGGCCAGGCCTTGTTCGTCGACGTTAAAAACATAAATAACCGGCTTGGCAGTTAGGAGTTGCAAGTCCTGCAGCAGGGATTTTTCCTCTAGTTTAAGAATTCTGTTACTTAGCAACTCGTCAACTGTCTTGCCGCTATCAAGCCACTCAAAAATCTCATTTACTAAATCAGCTTGAAGCTTGAGTTTCTGATCCGATTTGGCCAGTTTCTCAACTTGAGGCCGGCGCTTTTCGACCGTTTGTAAATCAGCCAGGACCAGCTCTGTATTTATAACGTCAATATCTTTTTTGGGGTCGTACTTATCGTCAACATGAGTAACGTTGGGGTCGTCAAAAGCCCGCACCACATGGGCAATGGCGTTCGTGGTGCGGATATTTGCCAGGAACTGGTTGCCCAAGCCTTCGCCCTTGCTGGCGCCTGCGACGAGACCGGCAATATCCACAAAAGTCACCGTGGCCGGAACGATCTTTTGGCTTTTGTATAATTCAGCTAATTTGAGTAGACGTGCATCAGGAATGGCCACAATACCAGTATTCGGCTCGATCGTTGCGAACGGATAATTAGCCGCCAAGATATTATTGTTGGTCAGCGCGTTAAACAACGTGGACTTGCCAACATTCGGCAACCCCACAATTCCAATTTGGAGTGAACTCATAGAGAATAGTTTAACAGATGAGTTAACCTTTCTTGTCGCGTCTAAAGCGAACTGTTAACATCAAAGCATGAATTGGGAGATTATCTACTACGAAACACCGAGCAGACAGGCGGTCATCAAAGATTTTATTGATAATCTTCAAGAAAACACCCAAGCAAAATTAGGTCGCCAATTGGACTTGCTTGAGGAGCACGGTAATCAGCTTGGTATGCCACACGCTAAAGCTATGGGCGGTGGCTTGATTGAGCTAAGGGTGCGTGGTAAGCAAGAGGTGAGGGTATTCTATGCTTTTGCGGTCGGCAAGCGTATCTATTTATTGCACGGTTTTATAAAGAAAACGCAAACGACCCCGAAAAAAGAGTTGGCTATTGCTCGGCAGCGACAAACGGAGATTAAGGAACGTAACATATAAGTTACAGTTAAGCTTGACAATAATGTAACATATACGATACAATCTATAGAGGAGAATAAATATTATGACTACTTGGAAAGAGCACAAGAAAGAATTACTCAAGAACCCAAAGTTCAAAGCAGCTTATGATGAGCTAGAGCCAGAGTATAGGTTGGCAAATGAACTGATACGGGCACGTTTAGGCAAAAAGATGACTCAAGCAGAGTTAGCCGAAAAAGCTGGCGTCAGCCGAGTGGTAGTTGCACGGCTAGAGAGCGGTACTACAAATCCCACCGTTGAGACTGTTAACCGTGTGGCAGGAGCATTAGGTAAAGAACTCAAATTGGTCGGCAGTAGCTAACTATTGCAGCAGTTCTTCCTTAACCTCAGCTACCATTTCGTCAGAGTAGCCCCGACCACCTCTATCAGTCGGTGGCGTAGTCAGTTTTAGCTCAAAAGGTTGTTGTGCTACGCAATACGTGTACCGATAGATAAAGACATGCAAGTATTTTAACAGGCCTAGTAGTAGACTTTTGTGCGGACTGACTCTTCAGCGTCAGTCCAAGCACCCCGGCCACTTGGCCGAGATGCACACAAAAGCTCACTACTAGGCAGGGAAGAGGATTAATCCAGTATGGGGAATATGTAAGTGGTGGTGGGGCCGCCGCCGGCACCGTCCGGGACTTCGTCGATCGGCAGGGTAATAGTACTGGCGTTTGCGCCTGATTTTAGGATTTCACCAACGCCGACCAGGTTAAAGGTGCGAAATGCCTGGACCGGATGGACCTCGGTAATAGAGCCTTTGCCTACAAGATTAAAAGTTTTCGTAACGGTTGCTGCTTTTGTATAAGTTAGTTCGCCTTTGCCAATAGCCGTTCGCGGCTGGGTAATCTCCAGGCCCCCGCGGGCAGGGGTGCCAATGCCCAGCAAACTGTTCGTAAAAGCACATGTTTGGCGAATACCCTGGTTAGCCGCAAAATTAATATTTGTATTGGCACCGTCGACCCGGAGTGTGTACGTCCAAGTTGCTGTACCCAGCGTAGGGTTTGGAATCGTACCGGTCCAAAGGCCAATTTGAAGAAGTAGTATTTCACCATCCGGAAATTCAACATCTGACCCCACAGTAATAGGAATAGCAATTTGCTTGAATGTGCCTAGATCTCCAAGTGTTGGGTTTATATTCCAGGTTGTAGGAGTTGCCTGGCCGAATGCTATTACAGTCCCCGTATCAGTCGAGGGGTTGTAGCGGAAGAGTGCTCCGCGCCATAGCGGCCCATAGTTGCCCGATGCATAAGTTCCACCAGCTTGGTCGATAGTTACGTCTACAGTCACTACGAGGTTGCCAGCCTTGAGCATGGCATTGCAGTTAGTGTCGTCGGTGGGAGTCATATCATTAGCTAATTCCAGTGCCCAGCCTTTCCTTTGCAACAAAGTAGCGACTTCTGCTGCGGTAACGCCGCCAGTCGCCGGATCAAATGTGCGCTCCGCACTGTCTTGGGTATGGGTAGCGACAACCGTTTGGGTAGCATCATTGGTGCCGCCATTCGTCTCATCTAGCAAACGGATATCAATACCCGCACCGGTATCTACGGTCGTGGAGTTGCGAGGATAAAGTACATCCGCCCGCTCAATTGCCATTTACTACTCCGAAGTATCTTTGAGCTGTTTAAGTTTCATCTTGATTACTCCCATTATTTTAGGGTCTGCCTGCTCTATTAAGCGGCTGTAGTCAAATAATTTATGACAAGGAACGCATAGTTCCCAGTAATCGTCTCGATTTCGCTTATAGTTGCCGCTAATATTGGCCCACTGAGTATGACGTTTTTCACTACAGACTTCGCAATTTCCAGTCTTAACATGATGCCTACGCAACCAAATATGAGCTGCGCCATAACTACATTCTTCAGGCAAGTCTCGAGGGCCGCGTGCAATGCCTGGTTTAGCAGATATGCTCATTTTCTTCTTAGCTTCATCTGTATGAAGAATTCCTACACGAAATCGCCCATTAGTGTTGCCTACCAAAGCATTACTGATTTTCTGTCGTGTTTCTTTGGAAAGAGACTTACGTTCAGCTATATGTTCAGGATCACCATATTTACGCCACTTCAAATAGTGTGCATTACACATAGAGCGTTTGAATACTCCAGGTGCATACACCTTCTCACAGTAGCTTATTTGACAAATCATAGCTGCTACTCTGAAACATCTTTAAGAGCAAGATTTACGGTGTAGGTTACTTGGTCGCCCGACTCAAGAGCCAAGGAGCCGTGAACGATCCGGATATACATATCCCCGCCTGTCGGAGGAGTTCCAGATCCTGCAGTCGAGAAAATGCCCGTTTCCTGCACGGTACGGCCACCTGTTGCGACTATAGTGTAGGTCCAGCGTATGGTGTCGGTGGCAGGCTGCGTTTGAGATCCGGCTACAATCTGTACTCTAGCTTCGTCATTGGGCGTTACTAATGCAGTATCACCTACGGCTGGAGTCGTTGAGCCAGCTCCCCAGTGCCCATAATAGGTCGGGCTCGCTGTAGCGAAGTTGTCATCAAGCTGGTCAATTGCAAATCCCTGTCCAACATTTGTCCATTTTTGTCCGACTGCCATTTAGTTGTTCTCCTTATATTCTTTTTCGGTTATTTCAATATTCTGCCCATCAACCACTTTGTAATAAAAAACTCGGCCGTCTTTTTTCTCCACTTTCATATAAGTTATCAGCTCTGCTTCGCCAAATACCGTATCTTTGGTCATAACTTCACCTTCCTATATTGCTGATTCAATTTTAACATATACATTTACTCACTTTTCCTACACCAAACTATATTCAATATTGCAATAAACAGTTTGGGCGGCCGAAAGGTTAATGATCAAGGCTTCATTGGCAGCGCCCTGGACGTATTTGCGGCCAGCGCCGATATTACGCGCGTATGGCTGGCTAGGGGATAGGTATTGGTTATCAAAGGCTGTGTTGGAGCCAAAACGTAGTGCGCACAAAACCGACGCACCGTTTGACGGTGAGGCGGAATAGCCAAAGAAAAACAGGCGCACGGCTTGGCCGGATCCGGGCGTAACCAGTGTGGTATCGCCGCTGGCGTTTGCTACAGTCGATGATTTTGTAAACGTATCAACCGGCAGGGATGTAACCGCCGAGTTAACCGAAAACGTTGATTGGTCGCTGGCGATTACTACCGGTGTGGAGTTGGCGCTAGCGGCTTGGCCGTTGGGATTCTGAGGATTGTAGGCCATTGCTAAATCACACTCCAGTTAGAACCGTCCGAAACCAAAGTGACACTGACATAACGGACTCTCAATAGTGCCGTCAAACCGCCGTCAATTGTCTGGGAAGAAGTGGTAGTGACTGTGACGTCATTACTGGAACTGTCAATTTTCTTAATCGTGTACATATGGTTGTTGCTAGCGGCGGTGGGCAAGGTGATGGTAACCGGGCCAGAGGCGGCGTTAACCAGTACTATTTCTCCTATATCGGCGCTAGGGCCATAGGCTCCGGCCTGGACGCTAACTAGCCGTGAGGCTGTCGCTATAGCTTCAGGCTCAAGGTCGCCATCGGCATCGTGGGACACAAGCAAATAAGTATTGAGCAAGGTGCCCCAGTTGTTGTTATCACCACTTGGAATTGGCAAGCGCGCCATTACTGTCCCCCAGTTTCATACAATCTGTCTATTATCATACTATAACGTGAGCGTTATTGAGAACGCCTAAGTCCTAAGAACATATTGATGATAAGTTCTATTAAAGCTATAGTTACTATTAAGCAGCGAAGTTTTGGACGATTTAGGTAACGAGGGGGAAGTGTACTTGAAGCTTTTTAAGGTAATAGTGATAACAAGTGTCACCCTGTTATTCGTATTTGCCGCTAGCGCTGTAGTCTCCGCCGTCACTGCCACTAGTACCATCAGCTCAGTCATCAGCTCTGTCATTAGCGTCTCAACGTCAGGAACCGTCAACGTCAACGTTATACCTACCGGTAGCGGCGCCCAGACGATTAGCAATGACACCGTGACCGTTAGTACGAATGATCCAGATGGCTACACCTTGCAGGTAGCTGAAACTGGTGCCAGCTCGGACTTAGTTTCCGGCAGCAACACCATACCAGCCTCGGCCGGAACCCAAGCTTCTCCTACCGTCATGGCGACCAACACATGGGGCTACCGAGTGGACAGCGTGGGCGGCTTCGGAGCCGGCCCGACTTCACCGGCTGCAAGCACTGCCATTAGCGGCAGCATAACCTTTGCCGCCGTTCCAGTTACTGCTTCCCCAAATACGATAAAAACCACCTCTACAGTTGCATCTAATGATACCCTATCTGTTTGGTACGGCGTGGCGGCCAATACAACCCAGCCAGCCGGCACTTACACGAATAGCGTAACTTATACTGCAACGGCAAACTGATATGATCAAGAACATAATACGAGCACTGACGGTTGTCTTGGTAGCTTCATTTTTGATCGGTTCGGCCGTCTTGGCGCAGGTCAGAAACCAAGACATCACGCTAACCCCAACATCTGTTAACGAAGTAGTTGTGCCGGATTCGATTAACGAGGGCACGTTCCAGCTCTTCAATCAAGGGACAACAGATTACAACTTTAAAGTCTATGCAGCGCCCTACCATGTGACCGGCGAGGAATACACGCCGGACTTTACACCGTTGCCGGGTGCGCCCGATGTCAAAAGCTGGTTCAAGTTCTCGATCTCGGACGGGCACCTCAAAGCCGGACAATCAGCCGCCATTAAATACACCATAACCGTTCCGGCAAATACCTTGCCGGGCGGGTATTACGCAGTCGCTTTTGCCGAAACCCTGTCGCCCCAGACCAACGAAGCTGGGGTCATGCTGAACCAGCGCGTCGGCGAGTTATTTTACCTGCGGGTGGACGGACCAGCCACTGAAGCCGGCCGGGTAGTCGAGTGGGGCGCCGGTTTCTGGCAAAAACCGCCGGTTACAGCACTGCTTCGTATGGAAAACAGCGGCTCAGTCCACTATGAAGCCGAACTGCAATTAAAAGTTGATGACCTATTTGGCCGCAACAAATACAGCTTCGATACCAAAAAGATAATCCTGCCCCAGACTATCCGTAAAATTAGCCTGCCGTGGGAGGGTTCGTCTAGTTTTGGCTTATTCAAAGTAACGGCGACAGCGAAGTATCTGGGCAAAACTGAGACTTTGCCTACTAAGTATGTGCTGGTGATGTCACAGAAAGTTAGGGTAATTGTCCTGGCTATCATAGCTGTACTCATCCTTCTAGTGGTGGTACGCTATATAAAACATGCTCGTTTTAGTAAAAATAAAAAATCTAAAAAACACTAAATTACCTGCCTTTTTAATCATGTTGGCAACAGGGTTAGTTTTTACTGTCGGGCAGGCGTCCGCCACGGTCGTGTCAACTAATATATGCCAATCAAACAAACCGGTAATTAATTCACCGGCTGATAACGAAGAAGTGTCAACCAAGGATATAACTCTGGCCGGCAAAGCTGACGCCCGCGTAACTATCACGGTTAATGATAACGGCCAAACAGCCGGCATAACTACTGCTACTGACAGCGGCGCTTTCAGCGTAGCCATTACCTTACAGGAAGGGCGCAATGTCATCTACCTGCAGTCAGAGAATGCTTGCGGCCAGAAGACCCTGTCGGCGCCATTTACTATCAATAAAGTACCCAAGAAAACCATAATTTTCGCCCCTGTACTGGAGCCAATCCTGGAGCCGCTGCCAGGCCCTATAGAAAAACCGATCACCGAGCTGCTAGATATGGCACCGTCGATAGTCAGTGTCACGCTGCTGGCATTCATTGTTTGCTGCGCACTATGGATTGGCGGCTTCTTATTAAGACGGCTTTACATTATATTTAGTGCCAGGAGACGGCGATCAAAGAAAACCGCCCGGAAGAAATCCGGCCGCAAGCCAAGACGTAAATAATGAAGAAGCTATTAATAGGACTGTTTTTGCTTACGGGCTTGCTGATGCTAGTTTCGCCTGGCAGCAGCCAGGCGATTAATTATGACAGGGGAACTTACGGCTCGTGTCAGTACGACACCTGTAGCATCAGCATAACCAGCAATGGCAATGTTGACCTGGATGTGACGCCGACCGCCAGCGGCAAATGTACCATCCAGAACGATACTGTCGGGGTGCTGACCGATAACTCTGCCGGGTTTTTGCTGACAGTGGCCAATAATTATCCCGATAGCGCGCTGACTAACGGCAGTGAAACCATCAGTACCCATTCTGGAACCTATGCCAGCCCGTCGGCGCTGGCGCTTGGTTCCTGGGGGTACCGTATCGATAATAATGGCAGCTTCGGGGCGGGCCCAACCTCGGCGGAATCAAACGCTAACCCGGGCAGCCTGACGTTTGCCGGTATGCCGAACAGCGGTCAAACGGCCGACTCTCTAGTCCAAACATCAGTGCCGGCCAACCCGGCAGTTGATACCGTGGTCTGGTACGGAGTTTGCGCCAACACATCAGTTACGGCTGGTTCATACGCGACTGACGTCACCTATACGGCTGTGGTTAACCAGTAACGGGCGTATATTGACAGGGTAATGCCATTAGCATAAGCTTAATTTGAACAAAACATGCAGGTGCGATGTTAAACATAGATACACTACTAAAAAAAGAAATGACCCGGCTGGAGTTCGTGAAAGCTCTAGTTTTTGGGCTGGTCTCTGTAGTTGGCGCTGCCAGTGTACTCGGGATGCTGCAACAGGCCAGCACCATCGGCAACAAGAAATTACCCGGCTACGGCGAACAAAACTACGGCCCCTAACAACACAGGCCTTATTTCCAAGGAGCCTCCTTGGAAATAAGTAGGATATAGGATAAACTCAAATGCATGCCTAGCAAAAACCTTGAGAAAGATTATTTAGAGCATAGTTATTACCATACTTACAACAGGGGAGTTAACAAGCGTAGGATTTTTCTGGATAGTGATGACTACACGGTTTTTCTAAACCTTTTAAAGCGTTACCTGGATATTGAGCCAACAAAAGACAATAAAGGCAGGGAATACGAGCAACTACACGGAAGGCTTGAATTGTTGGCGTTTTGTCTTATGCCTAATCATTTTCACCTTCTGATATATCAACATGATTCGGAAGCTATGACTCGCTTAATGCGTGGCGTCCTGACCTCTTATACAGCCTATTTTAACAAGAAGCACAAACGTATTGGACCGCTTTTTCAGGACAGGTTTAAAGCTAGTCGAATCTCTCAGGACTCTTATCTCCAGCATATCTCCAGGTATATTCACTTGAACCCTAAGTCGTATAAAACCTGGGAATTTTCCAGCCTGGCATACTATCTTGGTAATAAAAAGGCAGGGTGGGTGCAACCAGACAAAATTTTAGAAATATTTACAAGCCGAAAAGAGTATTCGGACTTCGTTAGTGATTATGAGGAAAGTAAAGAATTGCTGGATGAGCTGAAGCATGAATTGGCAAACGAAGCTGAACTCTAGTTTCCAAGGAGCCTCCTTGGAAACTAGAGTTCCCTAGGTGAAATATGAAGAAAGCAACACTAAGTATTACCGTGATAATTGTGGTGGCAACTGTTGCCATCATTGCTATTCTGAGTACCCAAGATAAGACTAACAGCAATAATCATCCTAACGGCAGTAGTGTAATCACGGCCACAACTCTTGATTTTACAGACCAAACCGAAGTCACCATGGACATTGACGATTTTGCATACACTAAACCGAACATTAAAATAAAGAAAGGAACTAAAGTTACATGGGTTAACCAAGACGTAACCCAGCACAATGTGATAAAGGGTCAAGGTGGCAATGAAGATGTTCAAGATGCTCCTAGGGAAGAGGAAGTAGATCCAAATGTATTAGCTGGCCCACTTCTCAACAAAGGCGAGAGCTATAGCTTTACATTTAATGAAACTGGTTCAGTTTCTTACTATTGTTCACCCCATCCATATATGAAAGGTATTGTCACCGTCACCGAGTAGTTGCGGTTTATAAATGAGTGTAACAAAGTGGAAGTTTTCAACTGCTACTATAGGGATATGAAAAAAAGAGGGAAGATAATCGCCGGGTTTATATTTGCGTTAATTGTTGTGATCGTAGCCTTAGAAGCTAGCGCGCGTAGCGATACAGTGGTTCGTATGGACGATAATGGCTTTCACCCGGCTAAAATAATAATTCAGTCTGGTCAGAGTGTGCGCTGGATCAACACTGGCCGAAAAGACCGCTGGCCGGCCTCCAATAACCACCCGACACATACAAATTATCCAACTGAAGAAGAAGGCTGTTTAGGTAGTAACCTTGACGCTTGCAAGAACTTAAAGAGCGGCGAAAGTTATAGTTTCAATTTCAGTGAGCCTGGGAGCTGGGGCATGCATGATCATCTGAACCCGGGCAGTATCATGGTGGTTGAGGTGGAGGCCGTTAATCGCGGCTGGACCGGCAAAGTGCAGCTACTAGCAAAAAACTTGTTTAATAAAAAAACAGCGAATAAATTGCCTACCCCTGAAAAATTTAGGACCTGGGATTTTGGCGAGCAGTTATCGACCTTGGAAGCCTATGCCCGTGATGATCCAAAAGGTGCGTGGGAATACTTAAAAAGCGCGTTTATCGTAAACGGCCAGGTCTTGGATAACCCTCATGAATTAGCACACATAGTAGGAGCGGCCACTTATGATAAATCTGGGATATATGGCGTGACGATTTGCGACCCATCGTTCGCATATGGTTGCTTTCACGGTGTTGCCGAAGCCGCCATAAATGACAAGGGCGAGACGGCCATCAGTGAGATTGAGCAAGCTTGCACGGATGCACTTAGCGCCGAGCAAGCGCCTAGCTGTTATCATGGCATCGGACATGGTACCGCTGGCATTTATAACCTAGAGATACCGCCGGCTCTGAACGCCTGTGAAATGCTGGAGCAGAGTCATCAAGAGTATTGTTATGACGGAGTTTTCATGGAACAAGCAATGGCTTTAGGCTCGGACGCGATTGACCAAGCAAAGCCCTGGGAACTGTGCGGTTCGCTGGATTTGAAATTTCACATAGCGTGCGGTCGTTACCAGCCGACACGTCTGCAAGCGGCTGGATTGGACTTTGCAAAGATTATTGCTAGCTGCTCTCCAGCCCCCAGCGATATCCTAGAGGAACATTGTTTTCGTTCAAATGGTTTTGCTGCGGCTTCGGTTGGGGATCATAGCGTGGAGACAATTGTTAATTTGTGTGATAATGCAACGAACCTGAAAGGCAAGGGTCTTTGTCTAGCATCAGCTGCCACGGAAACCACCTTCCAGGCTTATAATGGATGGCAATCCACAGCGCCGCAGCTATGCGACGCAATCACTGAGTCAGATATGAAAGTGGCTTGCATACAAGGCTACCAAGCAGTGGCAAAAAGAGAAGGGCGGTAAATGGCAAAGCAAGAAGTCAAAAATACCTTTAGCAAACGCTCCATACAAACTGTGCTCAAGGTTCTGATATCACTATTAGTAGCTTTGTTCGTGGCTTTAGTATTCGTATATATAAGGAGGACTGAAAGCGTTCAAGTTGCGCCTGGTGAAGAGATTGCCATGATTAAGTCCACGACTGATAAAAAACTGCAGGCACAGTACTACCGCGCACTGCTAGAAAGAGTTGGACCTGAGGAAGCACAAGAACAACTGTATCGTTCAGGGCTGCCTTTTACGGGTGAAACCCATTTAATTAACCATACTTCCGGCGACTTTATATTTGAGAAATACGGGGTCGAAGGCATTACAAAATGCCGACGATACTTCCTGGAGTCTTGCTATCACGGCCTGTTGCTGCACGTTATAAGTGGAGATTCAGACAACGACTTCACTGATATTAAAAAGGCCGTCGACCACTGTGTTAAAGCAGGTGCCTCAGTCGTTTCGCAATGCGCCCACGGTATCGGCCATGGCTACGTCGCTGCAGTCGGCTATGCTAATTTGGATCGCGCCTTAGAAGAATGCAGCAAAATTGCTGCGCGTCTCAGCTCTTTCCCACTCTATAACTGCCATGACGGAGCATTCATGGAAAACATCTGGGCAGTTCATGGAGGTGAACCGTCTCCAGACCGGTGGGTAAAAGGTAATGATGATTTTTATCCGTGCAATGATTCACGACTAAAACCAGAATATATCAATCCTTGTTGGAGTAACCAGCCGTCGCTTCTGTACCAGCGCTATGAAGGTAACTTAACCAAGGTTGGCCAAATTTGTGAGACAGTTACGCCCGATGACGCTAAGACGACCTGTTTTAATGGCTTGGCTAGACAAATCCATCCCCTTACTAATAATCAGATCGACCAGGTATTTTCGCTGTGCGCTAATATGCAGCAGTCCTGGCAAGTCTACTGCCAATTGACCATAGGCAACGCGGCTTTTTCAGTAGGTGATAGAAGTCTGCCGTTTGAACTCTGCAATCGATTCACGGGGAAAGATAAGACGCAATGCTACGATGATCTAATCGGTGCTATTAACTCCTACGCTTCAAGCCGAGAAGATAAACTATCTTGGTGCAATCTCATAAAGAATGAAGACGTTTCTAAGCGTAATGACTGTTTAGCTAGGTCAACTTTTTAGATTTATGTCCAGCTCTGATATACTCAGTTTAAAGAATAAACAGAATGTTTTAGGTGGCACAAGTGAAATTCCCCCTTATGAAGAAAAAAGACAAGCTCGCCGTTCCTGCCGCTGAGGGTATGGCTGTGATTAATTCGGGGGTTGTAGATAATCGTAAAAAACGTTGGATGATTATAATATTTATACTCCTCGGTGTGCTTTTACTTTTTGGAGCAGCCTGGACTATTTATAACAACAGCAATAAACTTGAACAGCCGAGTCAGTTAGATACAGGCGGACTATTACCTGATGAGTTTGTTACAGTCGAAAAGCAGAATACTAAAGAATCAAATGCTCCAATTAACGAAAAATTAAGCAGAAGAATTCAGGCCGCCAATTACTACTCCAACACTTATCAGTTTGACAAGGTCCTTAGTGAGCTTGATCTGGTGAAGCAAGACTTTCCAGATGCTGAGCAAAACCATTTTTACCTCCTCAGTTATTTTACAGCTCTTTTACAGCTCGATCGAAAAGAAGAGATGAAGCAGTACGCTAAGAAAATCGTAGCGCTTGAAAAGTCGGGTATACGGGCGGAAACAGAACCGCCATCGGAGCTAAGGAAGGCGATTGATGAAAACGCCCAGTAGACTTAATCAAGTTTTAATGAGAAGTCCACGTCTTTTCGTACTTGCCATAATACTTACTGCTGCGACCGTGCCTTTATGGAATGCTGGTACTGTAGGCGCAACGGCCGGTCCGCCAGGACCGCCATCGTTTGCAAACGTTGTGCCATCAGACTGGTATTATCCAGCCGCCGGAGGACCCATATACATATTGTGTCCAGCCCGAAAAGTACTTGTCCCGAACGCGGTTGTTGTACCAGCCCAGCCGGGCGTTACGTTTAATGGCGGTTTGTCATATACAAGTACCAATAGCTCAATCTTTTTGGAAATATGGTATTCCACTTATATCTGTGCCGGACATCCACAATCATTCGAATCAACCAGTGCCACAACATATATAATCTCTCGCAATGGCGTAAATCAGACCTTTGGTGACCTTCCAGATACAAATGATAATGATATTGGCGGTAACGGCGGGTACTGGCAAGGCCGGGGCGCGACTATCAATTTGCTAGCAGGCCGGAACAGTATCTGTCACAGTGTTCAGGGAAATATCAGTGAATCTCCCGGTTCTTTTTCAAACCTTGGCTACTGTATCGATGTTAACTACAACCCCGTGGTCTATCCCTCTCCATACTCATATCCCACCCCAAGCTACTCTTATCCAACCCCAGCATACTCATATCCCACCCCAAGCTACTCTTATCCAACCCCAGCATACTCATATCC
>CAYXCB010000004.1:0-19137 GCA_964463635.1 uncultured Candidatus Saccharibacteria bacterium | reverse complement strand
CACCCCACCTCCGCTACCACCTACCATCAAACCTTACTTCCGTGTTTATAACGGCGATGTTAGTGTAGGCGGCGGCTTTGGCACAGGCGGCACAAACGAAAACTGTACTACTAAGCTGGATGCCGGGATTCTGGCTTATAATAATGGTTCGGGCGGCGGCTCAGCAACCCAGCTAGCAGCCTTTGCTATTTATAAAATCTCTGGTTTTACTTCAGCGACTGGTCGCAGCATGTCCCCGCAGCCGGCTAAGGGCCTAAGTTTTAGCAACGTTGGCTCGGCTGGTGATTTTACCTATGGAGGCGGTTTTGGAGCTGCTAATTGTATGCTCGACTATGCCAATGCCCCTATTACTGATAATTACACCGTATCGTCTAGCCTGCCTGCCTCGCCGTTACCTAACGGTGCCAGATTAGTGACGAAACTTACCGGCAACCTCGTGATTAACAGCAATATTGAGTTTGCTAACACAGGAGGCTGGACCAGCACGGCGGACACCCCGTCGTTTTATGTGGTGGTAACCGGTAATATTTACATTAATCCCGCCGTAACCCGTCTGGATGGTGTATACATTGCCCAGCCCAATGCCACTGGAGCAGGCGGTACGATCTACACCTGTACCAATGCCGCGATTACAGGTCCGCCTGGCAGCCAAGCCGAATGGAACTCGTGCGGCCAGAAGCTGACAATCTACGGAGCGTTTATGGCTAATAGTATCAAGCTGCTGCGGATAGGCGGAGATGTTTCCAACAGCTTGCCAACCGAAGGGCCTTGAGTTGCAACCAGCATGCCGAACCTCTATACTGCCTCTAAACATAAGCTTGACTACAAATGAAACTTACTTTTAGGAAATCGCGAACATCCAAGAACCAAGGCAATACCGCCAAGCAGCTGGATAATGGCGGCATCGTATCATCGTTCTATCTGAAAAAACGGTATACGCGAGCTGGCCTAGCGATAGTAGTGCTGACAGCAGTACTGTTGAGCGGCTTCTACCTCTGGCAGAAAAACTCAAACAACAATCAGCCGCAAGAACCGATCGGTGATGAAGTAACTACACCTATACAGAGGCGAAACGCGGTCGTGCCGCAGCAAGAAATAGACCGGGCAAAACAGCGTTTTTCCATCAATGCCACTATCGTGAAGCTAGACGGCGATGAACTTACGGTCCGCCAGACTGATGGTAAGACATTAGTACTAAAAACTACCGCTGATACGACTTATAGAAAGGGCAAGACTTATACAGAAGGCGAAAAAAGTGAACTACAACCTGGACAAGATGTTCTAGTTACCTATAATCCATCTGATAAGACTGTATTAGTCATATGGTACGACCGATGATGAAGCGCGTCATGGCATTTTTCGCGGCCGTACTTGTCCTGCTGTCGATTTGTGTCGGGGTACTGCCGCCGCAGGCAAGGGCTCAGGCCCCGGGAGTTACTACAATCGCTGACAGCACGCCTGCCAACAACACGGCTGAACACTACACGTTGCTAGAGTACCGGGCATTAGCTGGTGACATTTCCTGGCCTCTTCGTACCGACTGCCGGCCGCCTTTTGGCAGCCCCCTCTACAAGACACTGCCTTGGCTGCCGGGTGATACTAGTGCCGGTATCAATGGTAACAATTTCACTGCATCAGGCTCCTGCTCTGAAGGTAATGGCGACTATGATTATCACTCAGAAGGAGGCTGGGCTAGCGGAGCTTGGCTTGAACCCTATGTCTTGGGCTGGGCCGATGATGGGGTTAACGTGACACTGCCCGGACCACCTTATACGACTACGAATAACACAAGCGTCTTATGCAACGGCCAGCTGCCGTGCAGCAGCAAACTTAACAGTTGCAGCACCAGCGGTATTAATGCTCCCATTCTATGGGCCAACCGTAATCAGGATGACACCGATTATTCCAACGCGATGTTTGCCGCCAACGGCCTAAACGTAGTTGATGAAGACGGCGACATTGTGAGAAACCCGGATCGGTTGGAAAGCCATGGCGTATCAATTTTTCGGAACAACTTCAACCTTACCCAAACCCAGCTTACTGCTATCAATGCCGCTACCTTCAGATTGGAGGCTGTGGCCGACGACTGGCTGCGCATGTATATCAACGGCATCTTAGTCACCGAACAGACCGATAGTGCCGTAGGGATAACAATTGATGATATACCGGCCAATGTTAAGTCGGCACTAAGGGTAGGGCAGAATAATATAGCCTTTCAGATAATAGACAAAGCCTCGTGGGATGAAGTAGCCAGAGGAGCCGGCTTCTGCTACGCCCTTAGGCTGGATGAAACAACAGTCCGATGTACTCCCGATAAACTGTCAGCCAGAACCGGCGAGCCCATTACTTTTACAGGTAGCGGCGGCAATGGATCCTATGGCTGGTCGGGCGGTGAAATACCGCCAAGTAACCCAAATATAAACCCGTTTGTGACAAGCTATTCAACTGCAGGCAGCAAAAACGTGACAGTCACCAGCGGTAGCTCTGGCACCTGTACAGTAACGATTAGTGTGGCCGGTCCTCCAGGGGCCGCAGAAGTATTTATCTATACGCCGGAAATGTTCTTTAACTCGCCGTTCAGGTCGAACGCGCCCTATCAATCAATTACTAACTTGCCGCCAGTCTTATGAAATTGCTGCGAATTAAACATAACCCCTATGATATAATCGAGACAATATGAGCATACTGAGTGGGGTATCAGATTTCTTTGGGTTGGACCTCGGTACAACAGCTGTTAGAGTTGTGGAATTGAAAGGTGTCGGACCGGTCAAAACTCTAGGACGCTACGGCTTTGCGCCGATTGACAGCAAGACCTCGTTAAGCGATTCCAAAGCCGACCAGCAAAAAATAGTCCAGGCCGTCAGGGACTTAATCACGGAAACGGGCGTTAGTACTCGCAATGTAGCCGTCGGTATTCCTTCCGACAAGGTTTTTACGGCCGTGGTTGACATCGATCGTTTAAGCCCAGCCGAACTGGCAAAGACGATTCACTATCAGGCTGACGCTTTAATACCCACGCCGCCGGACGAGTCCAAAATCGACTGGGTCTTGCTAGGCGACTCGCCTAAAGATAAGACTAAAGTCGAAGTCTTGCTCAGCAGTGTTACGAATGAGTTTGTCGAAACACGACTAGATCTGCTGGAATCAATCGGCCTAAATGTTATTGCCTTTGAACAGGACAATCTAGCTCTAACTCGAGCCCTATTAGCAGCCGATACGGTGTTGCCGCAAATGGTTCTAGACATAGGCAGCAAGAGCACTGATCTGGTAATTGCTATGAACGGCGCGCCAAGGCTAACCAGATCGATGCCAACTGGGTCAGAGGCCATTATTCGCTCAGCCATGCAGAACCTAAATATTGACGAGAAACAGGCCGAACAGTTTGTGTTCAAATTTGGACTCAGTAAAGACAAGCTAGAAGGCCAAATTTATCAGGCGATCATCGGCACAGTGGACCTGCTTATTAATGAAATAGACAAGTCCATTAAGTTCTTCCAGACCCGCTATCCTGAGGCTAAAATCGATCGAATTATTATGACCGGCGGAGCTTCGGCTTTACCAGAGTTTCCTCTCCATGTCGCGAACAAATTCGGCCTAAGTGTCGAAATAGGCAATGCCTGGCGAAATGTTTCGTTCCCAACTGACCGGCAAAACGAGCTGCTGGCGGTGTCGAATCACTTTGGTGTAGCTGCCGGACTAGCGGAGAGAACAGAATGAAAAACCAGTTTACAGCTAACAGTTTACAGCTAACAGTTGAAAAAACGGGCTTCAGCGCTGTCTACTGTCTACTGTCTACTGTCTGCCGCGACCTCGCCGGAGGTGAGTCGCTATGATTCAATTTAACCTGCTGCCTGACGTCAAACTCGAATATATTCGGACTAAACGCACCAAGCGGCTGGTTAGTTTGGTAGCCGGCGGGGCCACAGTGTTTTCAGTTGGACTGATGGTCCTGCTATTTTTCGCGGTTAATGTCTTGCAGAAGCAGCACCTCAATAATTTAACCCGAGACATCAAGGCTGATAGCCAAAAACTTCAAGACACGCCTGAGCTGAATAAAATTTTAACGGTTCAAAACCAATTGAACAGCCTGCCAGCACTGCATGCTCAAAAACCGGCCGCTACTCGTCTGGCTAATTACATAAAGCAAACCACCCCAGCGCAGGCCAGCATTGCCAGACTGGATGTTGATTTCGTAGCCCAAACCATGGTTTTTACTGGTAGTGCCGATAGTATAGCTACGATTAATAAGTTCGTGGACACCCTTAAGTTCACGACTTATAAAGAAGGCGAAACCACTGCTGCTGCTTTTTCCGATGTAGTCCTTAGCAGCTTTACTCGCCAGACAAGTGACGCCGGCTATACCATTAATCTAAAATATAACCCGACCATTTTTGATGCTTCAAAAGAAGTTCAACTGATCGTACCTAATATTATTACTACAAGGTCAACCACAGAACGGCCGGAAGCATTATTCCAGCCTTTAACAACGCCGACAGGAGATCAGTAGCATGGCTAAAGCACCAGTTTCTAACAAGCACCTGCTTATAAACAAGGCTAATACCATGGTTGTGGTCGTGGTTGCTCTAGCCGCTTTCTTCACTACGCTATCGCTGGTCGTGTCACGATCAATCCTGGCCAAGCGGTCCTATCAAAGCCGGGTGATTGCCGAAAAAGAAAAAACATCCAAGCAGCTAAAAGCTAATATCGAAGCAGTCGACAGCCTAGTTAGCTCATATCAAGCGTTTGTAGCCCAGCAGGAAAATATCATCGGCGGGAGCAGCGGGGGCAATAATGAGCGTGATGGCGACAACGCCAAAATTATCTTGGACGCGCTACCTAGTAAATACGACTTCCCAGCTCTGGCTACTAGTCTGGAAAAGATATTACTGAGCCGTAATTTGGCCGTCAATTCAATCACCGGCACTGACGATGAAATTGCTCAGACTATCAATAATGAAGCAGCCGCTTCGCCAGTTGAAATACCATTCCAAATCGGTATTTCTGGCAGCTACACTTCGGCTCAAGACCTCGTAACAATATTAGAACGTTCAATCAGGCCAATCCAGATTAATAAACTGACATTCGCTGGCAACGATCAGCTAATGCAGCTTAGCGTTGATGCCAAAACGTTTTACCAACCCGAGAAAAGACTTAATATAACAACCAGGGTAGTCAAATGAAAAAACAGATTACAGCTAACAGATTACAGCTAACAGTTGAAAAAACAGGCTTCAGCGCTGTCTACTGTCTACTGTCTACTGTTAACTCTTTGACCGGAGGTCAAAGCTGATGAAACAAAAAGATATCGCTCTAATCATTGTTATTGTAGCTGTGACTGGTGTGGTAGCTTATTTTCTCTCAAATTTGGTTATCGGTACTCCAAGCAACCAGCAGCAAAACGTGGAAACCGTCGAGCCTATTACGGCTGAGTTTCAGCCGCATGATAAGAAATATTTCAACAGCGAATCCGTTAATCCGACACAAACCATCACTATTGGCGATAATCCCAATCCCCAGCCGTTTAATGACTAAAAAGGTTCGTATGAACGAACAGATTACAGCTAACAGCATACAGCTAACAGTTCAGAAAAAAGACTTTAAAACTATCTACTGTCTACTATCTACTGTCTACGTTTTGACCGGGGGTCAAAACCAATGAGCGTTTTATCAGCCTCAATCGAAACTCAAGTAGAAGACAAGCTGGTTGCCGACGGTCTGCTTACGCGTGAAACACTCAAGGAGCTTAAAATTAAGGCCAAGCATAGCAGCACGCCAATTTTAAGCGTACTAGTTAGCGACGGCCATATTTCAAATGAACAGCTTACTAAAGCCACCGCCACAGTTACCAAGGTGCCTTACGTCAATCTGACGACTGCTCAAGTCGACCCAGAAACCTTAGCACTGTTGCCGCAAGATATTGCCGAGCGCTACATGGCGGTGCCACTCGGCGAAATGCAGCACCGGCTGGTGGTCGCCATGCTGGATGCTGATAATGTCCAGGCCGTAGACTTTATGTCTAACAAAATTGGGCGGCCATTAAAAGTCTATACGGCTAGCGAGGAAGGCATTAGAAATATCCTACGCCAATATGGAGCTAACATTGATAAACAAATGGCCGGTGTACTAGAAAATGCTACGGACTTAGATGAGCTCACCAAGCCTCAAACCCAGCCGGAAAAAAATATTGAATCAATCGTCCAAGACTCGCCAATTAGCAAGGCTTTGTCGGCCATTTTAGAATACGCCGCGAAAAACCGGGCCAGCGATATCCATATTGAGCCACTAGAACACGAGCTTAAAATCCGCTGCCGGATTGACGGAGTGCTCAGGGAAATTATGAAATTGCCTAAAAGTACTGAGCCGCCGCTCGTATCCCGTATAAAAATTTTATCCAATTTAAAGATCGACGAACACCGTATACCGCAGGATGGACAGTTTACGATCCATGTTGGCGGCCGCGATATTGACTTGCGTATCGCAATTTCACCTGTGGTGTGGGGCGAGCAAGTGGTCTTACGTCTGTTAGATAAAACCGGCACTAGCTTGAAATTAGAAGATATGGGCTATGGCGGGCGGGCGCTTCGGACAATAAGAGCTGCCCTCCAGCAGCCTCATGGGATGCTGCTGACATCAGGCCCGACTGGTTCCGGTAAAACCACTTCCATGTACGCCTTGCTGCAAGAAATAAAAAACGACTCCATTAATATTGTCACCCTAGAAGACCCAGTTGAGTACAAAATGGTCGGCATCAACCAAATTCAGGTTAATGATGCGGTCGGACTGACCTTCGCGACCGGGCTCCGGTCTATATTGCGCCAGGATCCAAATGTTGTCATGGTTGGAGAAATCCGCGATAAGGAAACAGCTACACTAGCAGTACAGGCATCCTTGACGGGGCACTTAGTATTTTCGACGCTGCACACCAACTCTGCGGCTGGTATTTTGCCGCGGCTTCTTGATATGGCTATTGAACCATTTCTAATCGCCAGTACCGTCCACACGGTCATTGGCCAGCGTTTAGTCCGACGCATTCCAGACGAAGATAAAGAAAGCTATCAGTCGAGCAAGGCCGAAACAGAGGCTATCAACTTAGCCATTGGTCACTTATTGCCGGAAAAACCCGAAGACGTTAAAAAAGTAGCGACTGACCTTGGCTACGATAATTTGCCACTTAAGGGCCAAAGCGCTTATACTTTGTTCAAGGGCAAAGATACCCCGGCTTCACCAGGAGGTTTTAAGGGTCGAATGGGACTGTACGAAGTCTTTGAGATCACCGAAGCTATCCAGGCACTTATTTTGAAGCGGGCGCCGAGCTCAGAGATACAAAAAGCAGCCCAAGCGCAAGGTATGATCACTATGCGGGAAGATGGATATCTGAAAGCATTAGCTGGACATACCACGCTAGCTGAAGTAAACCGTGTTGCCACGGAAGATAACGCCTAAAAACAGGGAGCAATGAGCAATGAGCAATGAGTATAAGAGCAGCAATTTAAAACAGGAAAATTTGCACGGTAGCATGCTCACTGCTCACTGCTCACTGCTCACTGCATTCGCCGGAGGTGAAGCATAATGGCAAGCCAACCACGAATCGAAATTTTACTAGAAGAGGTTATAAAGAAGAAGGCCTCTGACCTTCATTTGCAAGTTGGCATACCGCCAATGCTTAGGGTGGATGGCAGCTTGCTGCCGGTCAGCGGAGCTGATTTATTGACCGAAGAAACTGTCGAAACATTAATCTTCGCTATATTAGACGAAGACCAGAAACAAATATTGCTAAAGGATAAAGAGTTTGACTTTAGTTTTGCCTTTGGCGACCTAGGACGCTTCCGCGTTAACGCTTTTCATGAGCGTGGCAATTTAGCTGCGGCATTACGCCTAATCCCGAATGAGCTTTTGTCAATTGAACAACTAGGGCTACCGGCCATCGTTAACAAGTTTGCCGATTACCCACGCGGGCTGGTGCTAGTGACCGGCCCGACCGGTTCTGGTAAGTCAACTACGCTCGCTGGAATTATTAACAAGATCAATATAGAGCGGGCCGTCCACATTGTGACAATTGAAGACCCTATTGAATTTACCCATAAGTCCAAAAAAGCCGTTATCGTCCAGCGCGAAGTCCACTATGACACCTATTCATTCTCGGCCGCGCTCCGCAGCAGCTTGCGCCAGGATCCTGATGTCGTGCTGATCGGTGAAATGCGCGACCTGGAAACTATCGCGGCCGCTATTACCATCGCCGAGACTGGCCACTTAGTGCTTGCCACCCTGCACACTAACAGCGCCTCCCAGAGTATCGACCGTATGGTTGATGTTTTCCCACCGCACCAGCAGCCGCAAATTCGTACCCAGCTGTCTAATATACTTATGGCTATCTGTTCTCAGCGTTTGGTCCCAGCCATTGGTGGCGGCCGTATCGCCGTGGCTGAAATACTAGTGGCCACGCCAGCTGCCCGCAACATTATCCGCGAAGGCAAGACCCATCAGCTGGAAGCCGTTATCCAAACCGGCGCTGAATTCGGCATGCAATCTATGGACAAAACCCTGGTAAATCTGATCCATAATGGCACGATTACTTATGATGAGGCTCGCAACGTGGCCATAGATATTGATGAGCTTGATAGGCTTATGAGAGGCTAGGATGAAGTACAGAGTACAGGGTACTGAGTACAGGGCAAAAACAACAAACAGAACAGCTACCATGTACTCCACAGCGAGGTACTCGCTGTGATAACTTTTAGTTATAAAGCTCGTGACCCTGCTTCCGGTCAAGAGGTAAAATCCGAAATTCAGGCTGAAAACGAGCAATCGGCTGCCAAACTGCTGCGCCAGCAAGGGTTGGCACCGCTAGAAATCAAACCCAAAGACACTACAGCTGGTTTATTGAATACATTTCAAAAAAAAGTTAGGGCTAAAGACAAAATTTTATTTTCCCGCCAGCTTTCCACACTCATAAATGCCGGATTGCCGTTAATTCAAAGCCTTCGTACGGTTGCCAGGCAGACATCCAACAAACCCTTGCAACTAGTTATCAACCAAGTTATTAGTGATATTGAGGCCGGCTCAGCCTTATCAGCCGCCTTCGCCAAGCACCCCGGCGTTTTTAACCAAATTTACATTAGCTTAATTGCTGCCGGCGAGGTGTCGGGCACACTTGATGCCTCCTTGGAACGTTTAGCAACCCAACAGGAAAAAGACGCTGAAATATTAAGTAAAGTCCGCGGCGCCATGGTTTACCCGATAATTGTGCTGGTGGTTATGACAGCTGTAGTGGGCTTTATGATGGTAAAGGTCTTGCCTCAAGTCGAGGTGCTCTACGACGGTATAGACGGCGCGGCTTTGCCTCTGGTGACGCGTATCATGCTAGGCGTATCGCATTTTATTATTGATTTCTGGTGGATTCTATTCGCGCTCATTGCGTTTGCTATTTTCTTTGGCTCGCGGTGGGCCCGCACCCTTGGCGGTAAACGCGTGGTTGACAAGATAAAGATGAAAGCTCCTTTACTCGGCCCGCTGTTTATGAAGATGTATATGGCCAGGTTTGCCCGGACTGGCACGACCCTAGTCGCTAGCGGCGTGCCTCTAATTCAGATGCTGGAGATTACTTCTCAGAGTATCAACAACGTCTATATTGAAGACACTCTGACAGGAGCTATTGAAAAAGTAAAGGGCGGCAAGGCTCTATCCGATTCTATCGACAATAATCCCAATTTCCTCGAATTAGTACCCGACATGCTGCGTATTGGCGAGCAATCAGGCGCCATTGAGGACATGCTAGCCAAAACAGCTGATTATTATGAGAAAGAAGTCGATAACCAGATCAAAGCCATCTCTACCATCATCGAACCGCTGCTCATGGTTGTGCTAGGCGTGTGTGCCTTTATCATTGTTGCTGCTGTTTTGCTGCCGGTATATAGCTTGGCCGGAAAAACAATAATTTAAAAAGCTATTGATTTTTTATATCGTCACGTGTAATCTCATAGACATAAGCGTTATTAAGATTTCTATAAACAGGGGGGATATAAAACATGTTTCGTAAACTACAAAAAAAGACAGAAGGCTTCACGATTATCGAAGTCTTGATCGTACTGGCAATCGCTGGGTTAATCTTGCTGATCGTGTTCTTGGCTGTACCAGCCTTGCAGCGTAACGCTCGCAACACTCAGCGCAAGAATGATATTGCTCGTCTTGGAGGCTCTATTACGGAGTTCGTCAACAACAACAACGGTACAGTGCCAACTACCCAAGCTAACATGGATACCATTTTTACCTCTGCTGGTAGCTTGTCGCAATACGTTCGGGCCAATGCCTTACCAGCTTCTGGTAACATAGCGACAGGTACGCAATCGGCACTTGGAGGAGGAACTGGGCCTGGAGCTACAGCTACCAACATTACTAATGTCCGTTTTGTGACAAACGCCACTTGCTCAACCTCAACAGCCGGTGCAACGGTTCCCGGTACAACGACTCGCCAAAGCGCAATTCAGTATATGGTGGAAAGTGGTGGAGGCGGCTCAACTCCAGTCTGTCAAGACATCTAAGCTAACAGCATTGCTTATCACAGATATGTCTATCAAGAGCGGCCCCCTCGGACCGCTCTTTTCATGCACTAACAGGCCTGGCCTCTATCTATACTATCTATCCAGGCCTGTATCTATCATGTATCTAACATAAAAATAACGACTGATATCAGTCGTTATTTTTATGTTAGGATTAGCATAATGATTATTATTGTATTAGCGTTACTCGGCCTGTGTTTTGGCAGCTTTGTAAATGCTTTTGTTTGGCGTCTGAAGACTAAAAAAGACTGGGTGAAGGGACGCTCGGAATGCCTGCTTTGCCATCACTTACTATCGGCTCTCGATTTAATCCCGGTTTTGAGCTGGCTGGCTTTAAAAGGCAAATGCCGCTACTGTCATAAGCCCATAAGCTGGCAGTACCCACTCGTAGAAATTGCCACCACAGCCTTGTTCGTTACCTCTTATATTTATTGGCCATCTACCATCTACCATCTACCATCTACCATCCTTTTTGGGTTGTGGCTAGCATTGCTGGTAATATTTGTGGCTTTAGTGATTTACGATATACGCTGGATGGTGCTGCCAGATAAATTAACTCGGGCCCTAGCTATTCTAGCGGCGGTTTTCTTGCTAATACGCGTAGAAATAGCCGATAAGTCCTTAGAAGTTATAATCGGCGGCGCGTTAGGCTTATTAGCCTTAGGGGGTCTGTTTTATCTGTTATTCCAGGCTTCAAATGGTCGTTGGATAGGCGGCGGCGACGTCAAACTAGGGTTTAGCCTGGGACTTATCGTCGGCGGGCCATTAAACGCGCTGCTGGTGATTTTTATAGCCTCGTCACTGGGATGTTTTATAGCCATTCCGCTACTAGCCGCCGGTAAACTCAAAAAAACCAGCCGTCTGCCTTTCGGGCCTTTTCTGATAGCCGCAACCGTATTAGTGTTTTTGTTCGGCAATCGTCTGGTATCATGGTATTTTAATCTGCTGCCCAGCTTCTAACAATAGACGCTAGACCCTAATTGCTTATGCTATAATTACCATATGAGTGGCCCACGTAAGCCTCAGGGTTATACGATTGTTGAGGTAATGATATTTTTGGCCGTTAGCGGCGCGCTGCTTGTTAGTGCCATGTTACTGGTAAATGGTCAGCAGCAACGGACTGAATTCAGCCAATCGAGTCGGGATATTGAAGCCAGCCTCCGCGACATCATGAATGATGTTTCAACTGGGTACTACGTCAATAATGGGACTTTTAGCTGTAACGCTAGTCCAAGCGGTCCCAACTTAACAAGCCTTGCCACCGAGCAGGGGACTAATAAAGGCTGTATTTTGGTGGGCCGAGCTGTCCAGTTTTCGCCTGACGGAGACAGCTATAATTACCAAGTTTATTCGATTGCTGGTTTACGTCAAAAATTGGCCGGTACTAGTGTCGTGGAGGTTAGCAGCCTTGATGATGCTAAGCCTGTCTTGATTGCGCCGCGTACTACGAACACTTCAGTGCCTGATGATAGCCAAGTGTTCCCCGTGCCAGCCGGGCTGAAAACTGGCCGAGTATACTATGACAATGGCAGCGGTGAAATTGACACGGGTCTAGTTGGGTTTATTACTGGCTTTGGCCAGTCTGACGCGGCGGGCAACTTAACATCCGGCAGCATCAAAGGCGTTGATTTGTTGGCTGTCAATGGCACAACCGATGATACACCTGAGCAAGTAGCTGAGCAGTTTACCGTCCAAGCCCAGCGCGTTGTCAATCCGCTGAATGGTGTGGCCATTTGTTTTGAAGGTGAAGGCGTGAGCCAGTATGCTCTAATAAAGTTAGGCGGTAATGCCAGACGCCTGACAACCGAGCTAATCATTGGGCAAGGAGGTTGTCCAGCATGATTAAACTGCCTTCTAAAGGCGACACCATAGTAGAAGTGCTGATAGCAATTGCAATAGTCAGTCTAGTCTTAAGCGGAGCCTATGCCTCTGCTAACCGTTCGCTCTACGGCAACCGCCAGGCTCAAGAACGCAGTGAAGCGACTAAGCATGTCGCCACCCAGCTGGAACGGATCAAAGTCAAATCGATGGCAGAGCTTAGTCCAAATACCCTGTTTTGCCTAACGACAACACTCAATGTTGAAGTTTTCTCGCAGGCACCACTGCCAAGCATAGATAACGACGACTATAGTACGTATCCTGCTGCTTGCAAAGAAGGCAGCGGCGTAGTTTATTACTTATCAATTGAACTTAGCGGTACAACTTATACCGGGCGGGCGCGCTGGGATAGGGCTGGGGGCAACGGCCGCGAACAACTTGAAATTGTGTACAGGACTTATCAATGAACGTTCAACCAAATCAAAAAGGCTTTACCATAATTGAATTGATGATAGCGACAGCGGTTTTTTCTACCATATTGTTACTGTGTACCTTCGGCATACTCCAAATAAGCCGGATGTATATAAAAGGGGTTACTTCGGCTCGAGCTCAAGAAACGGCCCGTGATATCATTGATGAGATTGGAGGGGCTATTCAGTTCAATGGTGCTGACGTAGTTAACAGCGATGCCACCAGCGGCCTTGGTAAATTTTGTGTTGGCGAGAGGCTCTATAGTTACTTCATCGGCAAACAATTAACCGATTCGGCTACGCCAACGGGCGACCAAATACCGCACGTACTATTAGTTGATGAAAATGCCTGTGGCAGCCGTGCGGCTACCCCGCCGCGTGATTTGACTGACCCGAACCTGCCCTTAGCTTCAACATCGCGGGAATTAGTATCACCGCGGATGCGTTTAGCCCGCTTGCAAATTATCACACTTACCAATAACCTCTACCAAATAACTGTCCGTGTCCTAAGTGGTGATGCCGACCTGATGACCGATAGCCTGGCCGCTGATGGCAGTGCTGGCACTGACGGGGTAGCGGATAGTTGTAAAAACGAACGCCAGGGCCCACAGTTCTGTGCTGTCTCAGAGCTGACAACCGTAGTTCAAAAACGTATACAATAAGGATGTAATATGCATAAGCCTAAACAAACCCTAAGAAATAATGAATCAGGACTGGTTTCGATCATCGTGACGGTCATCTTAATGCTGGTGATTAGTCTAATCGTACTTGGCTTCGCTAAGTTTGTACGCCGCGAACAACGCCAAGCACTCGATAGGCAGCTTAATACCCAAGCCTTTTATGCCGCCGAATCTGGTGTTAATGATGCTATAGAGGCTATCGAAGGTGGCTATAGCTCAGCCAAGACTGAGTGTGGTCCACCGGCGCCTGGTCCGTTGGTTCCGGCTTCGCTGCTGGACAATCAAGTTGACGCCGCAAAAGGCGTTTCGATTAGCTGCTTGCTCATCAATCCGACACCTGATCATTTGCTACTGTCTGTTAAGACTACCGAATCTACATTAGTGCCGATAAAAAACAATAACGGGACAACGTTTACTAGCATTGAAATTTATTGGTCTGACCAAGCCGGCGGTAGCGACTTCAGCTGTGGTCCGGTTGGTGAGTTTACAACTCAATCTACCTGGCCTTGTGAGACTGGCGCGCTCAGAGTCGACCTGGTACCGTTGGCTAACCCTACCCGCGATAACCTTATCGCTAATACTTTCTCGGCTGTCTTTTTTCCTACGACTGGCAGCGGGACTATTGCTTTAGTTGATGCCCAGGGCAGATTCAATCAAGGCGCCATTGTCGGCGCGTCTTGCCTAGCCACCCAATCACCTGGGGTCTGCAAAGTAACCATTGATACTAGTGCTGTCTCGGAAAGTTCGTATTACTTAAAGATTCGCTCCCTGTACCGTACCAACACGGTTAGAATCATAGCTAATGACATCACCGGCCGGGTGTTATTTAGCGGTGCGCAAGCAATTGTTGACTCGACTGGCAAGGCTAACGATATCCTTAGGCGGGTTCAAGTTCGCAAACCGTTGTACGATCAGTTAACGGTGCCTGATTTTGGCCTGCAAACGGCTGATACGCTATGCAAACGGCTGCACATTACTCAAGCGGGTGTGATCATAATTGACCTTTCTCAGTCAGGCGGCATTGACACGACAAGCTGCACACCTTAGAGCTAGTTAGATTCAGTTTGGCGATGATGAAATTTGGTGTGCACGCTTTTGAGATGAGGATCAGTGACGTGAGTATAAATCTGGGTGGTTGAAATATTGCTATGGCCTAGCAGAGCCTGGACGCTGCGCAAATCAGCCCCGTTCATTAGTAAATCAGTAGCAAACGAGTGCCGGAGGGTATGCGGGCTGACATGCTTGGTAATACCAGCCAGCAGGGCATAGCGTGCCACCATGCGCTGGACGCTTCTGGCCGTTAGGCGATGGTAGTTGCCGGACGTATCAATCTTTTTGCTGCCGCTGTAGCGGACAAACAACGGCCGGGTAGTATCATTTCGCTTATCCATATACTGCTGTAACCAGTTGGCGGCTGACTCGCTGACAAAAATCGGCCGATCTTTTTGGCCTTTGCCTCGAACCATAAACTCACGTCGCTTGAGATTAATGTGGTCCTTATCAAGCCCCACTAATTCTGAGACGCGTAGTCCAGACGAAAATAACAGTTCCAAAATTGCCCGATCACGCAGACCCGGTAGGGTATCGATCTTAGCAACGGCAAAGAGGCGGTCTAGTTCCTCGGGGGATAGGAAGGTAACTTGTTTGCGTGTCGTGTGGGCTAACTCAATCTTGTCAGCTGTCAGGGCAGGAATATCACGCTTGGCGCAAAACTTCAAAAAACTGCGCAGGGCGATCAAATGATAATTCTGGGTGGTTTTTTGCAGCTCGTCACTAGTGTTAGTGCCTAGGCGGTTGAGCCACAGCCGCCATTTGCGGATAAGTTCGGGATCAATATCGCTGACCTTTATATCACCGGCAAAATCCAGCAAACGTGTCAGGTAATGGTCGTAATTCCGGATCGTCTTTTGCGACCGGTTTTGCTCGATTTCCAGATACTCCAGAAAGTCAGTTTTAGCCTTTTCAAAACGCATATCCTTATTGTAACATTTTACGACGCGCCTATAATCTGACACAAAACTTGCATATGCTAGATTTGTGTCAGAAGTTGTAAGGATTGGTAATGCGAGTCCCCCCTGTTACAATAGGCTAAAGAAATGAAAGGACACTAACCTTGGAACGAACCCTAATCCTATTGAAACCAGATGCCATTCAGCGCGGAATTGTTGGCGAGATTATTACAAGACTAGAGAGAGTGGGCTTAAGGATTGTCGGTAGTAAAATGCTGCAGCCAGATGCTGAGCATTACCATCATCACTACGAAAACATCAGCAAAATGGTATCGCGGCGAGGACAGGCAGCTTTTAATGTTACTCTAGAAGCTATGCAAGAAGGGCCAGTTATCGCCCTTGTTTTGGAGGGAGTTGAAGCTGTGGCTATAGTACGCAAAATGGTTGGAACTACCGAGCCTAAAGAAGCACAGCCGGGAACTATAAGGGGCGATTACTCACACGTGAGCTTCGCCCATGCCAGTAAAGAAGGAGTTGGCATTCATAACCTCATCCACGCTTCAGGTGATACTCAGGAAGCTGAACAAGAAATCAAACATTGGTTTAATGACAGCGAGCTATTTGATTACGAAACAGCTCACCAACACTTTACTCAATCAAAAGCCCGTAAATAAATCTAGTATCCCCGAACGGATGCTTACTTCTTGCGGTGTGCTCGCCCGCCTAGGCGGGCTGCGCGCATCCTCGAAGATCGAACCTACGATTCGGTTCTGTACCAGAACTACCAAATAAAATACCCCATCTTGCAGATGAGGAACTTTATTTGGTATCCCCGAACGGATTCGAACCGCCATCTGCTCCTTAGGACGGAGTTATTCTATCCATTGAACTACGGGGACCTGAGTGAAGTATACTCGTAATGTATCAATACATTTCGAGTATCCGAGCGATGGTGTCCGCCTGTCAAGACAGGGGACGAGCCTTTTATTTATACCATAGCTAATGTAGTTATTTGGCTTTAGCATAGCGCTAGAGGTAAAATAGGTGTAACTATGGCAAACAAAGAGCCAGCTAAATATTTTGAAGACCAGCTTGATGATGAAGAAGTTCTATATGTCTTCCGCAAACACCCAATTGTGATGCGAAAGGGCCTGGTGCTGTGCTGCATAGGGCCGCTGCTTGGCATCATTCCAGCCGCCGTTAAGCCTGAGCTGGGTTTTGGCTGGTTCTTTGGCGGCCTAGCTGGCGGCTTCCTGCTCGGGGCGTTATTGATCTTGCCGTACTGGATCAGCTGGTACTACAGCGTGTTCATCATCACCGACCAGCGATTCATCCAAATGACCCAAAAAGGACTATTCAATAAGAGCATCGTCGACCTCAGCTTAAACCATATCCAGAGCCTCAATTATGAGATTAAAGGCATCCAGGAAACCCTTCTCGGTTATGGTACAATACTCGTGCAAACTTACATGGGAGACCTGGTGATTCACGACCTGCATCACCCCGGACACATTTATAAAAAATTGATTATGATTTTGCGAGACCAGGGGATTACGCCAACATCTCTCGCTAACAAGGAAAACACAGATGAATAAACAGTTTACAGCTAACAGTTTACAGCTAACAGTAAAAAAACAAGGTCTTAAGACTGTCTACTGTCTACTGTTTACTGTTTACTCTTTGACCGGAGGTCAAAGATGAAGAAGTTGCTTAAAATTCGAAAACCCAAACTATTGCGTAGAAATCAGGCTGATCAAGCCCCGCCGGCAGAGGACAGCGCGCCTCGGATTACCAATGAAACCGTGGCGGCCCACCGCGAAGAAGTCCTATCTAGCGCCCGCAAGTATATTTACCCGCTGCAGCACTCTAAGCATCGTATTGTAGTGGTCACGACCGGGTTATTGATCGCGACACTAGTAGTATTTTTCACTTATTGCACAGTCGCTTTGTACCGTTTGCAATCGACTTCGACGTTTTTATACAGGGTTACTCAGGTGATCCCATTTCCAATTGCCCGGAGTGGCGGACGCTTTGTAGCCTATGAAAACTATCTGTTCGAACTGCGCCACTACATGCACTACTACGAAACCCAGCAGCAGCTGGATTTTAATAGCGAGGACGGCGAACAGCAATTAGCTGAATTCAAAACCAGGGCACTGGAAAAAGTCGTAAATGACGCGTATATTACCCGCCTAGCCAAAGAAAACAATGTATCAGTTAGCAGCCAGGAAATTGACGCCCAGATCGAAATTGTTCGAAGCCAGAACCGTTTAGGCGGCAGCGACCGGGTGTTTGAAGACGTTTTAAGGGACTATTGGGGCTGGTCGCTGAATGATTTCAAGCGGTCTTTACGCCAGCAACTGCTTGAGCAAAAAGTAGCCGCTACCCTAGATACGGAGACCCACCAGCGGGCTGATGTCGCCCTGGCGGAAATTAAAGCCGGCGCTGATTTTGGAGCCACAGCCAAAAAATACTCCGATGACCCTGCCACCAAAGAAAACGGCACCGGCGGCGAATTCCCAGGTCTCGTAGACAGGACCAATCGCGACCTGTCAGCCATTACGACCAACGCCTTGTTCAGTTTGCAGCCAGGCCAAGTGTCAGAAGTGCTAAATATTGGCTTTGGTTTGGAAATCGTTAAGAATATTGAGACCAACGGCGACCGGGTCAGAGGAGCCCATATCCTGTTCAGCTTTAGGGATGTCACCCAGCACGTGAATGACCTAAAAGAAAAGCAGCCAGCCAAGCTATATTTGAAGCTGCCGGCTGCCACCCCTGAAGACATTCAATAATTACGAACAATATAGTTATACAAAGGCGGTGTTTTATTTTCTGGCGGGCCCGACCGGATTCGAACCGGCGATCTTCTCCGTGACAGGGAGACGTGATAGGCCAACTTCACTACGAGCCCGTATGTTGCCTAAGAACAGATCAGATCATAGCAACTTACCCCTAAAAAAGCAATCCGTCAGCCACCTGTTCGCAAGCTCCGCCACTATAGACGTAGTGCCACTTTTGTGTTATTATTAATATTATGTTGACACCTAGTGGTGAATCACCGACCATCCGAGAGATTCTACCTCAAGATATTGAGCCCTTACGTCCCCTACTTAATACGTGGATTAAAGACTCTGAAACGGGACTAGTTATTGAACAGGAAGTAGATGAATCCTTGAGAGCAATGAATGCTGTCGCTAGGGGTGACTCGAGTCGTATATATGCTGTTGCCGAAGACGCGGGAGGGGTAATCCTTGGGGTTATGGGTCTAACTGATGCTAGCGAAACATTAGCCGCAGCCTCACCTTAAGTTGCTATGGGTAACTCTGCTGAGTTGATAAATGCTTTTGTAAATCCAGATGTCCGCGGGCAAGGCATTGGCAAGCTCTTAGCTCGATACTTAGAATATCGTGCCAAAAGTCTGGCTTGTGACGATATTTTGGTTACAAGCGGTCCTAGATACCGTGAAACGGGATGGCCATTTTGGCAAGCATTATACGGGGATCCAGTTATAATTGTTCGTGACGCATATGGTTCTGGCCTCGATGCACCCGTATGGCGTAAATCGTTGGTAAAATAGTTCCACACCTGTTCCGTTAAGGTCCGCCAAGACGTTTTCTAGTCAATAGCTTGGAATCACTTTCCTAGTTTCTGGACTGGCGTTAGC
>CAYXCB010000003.1:0-61911 GCA_964463635.1 uncultured Candidatus Saccharibacteria bacterium | reverse complement strand
AATAACTACGGCTTACAGGTTGCTTCGGCCGTTAATAGCGGCGGCGGCACCGTTAGCAATAACTACGGCATTTATATTCAGGATCAGTCGGCCGTCGGCTCGGTACTCAGCTACAACTTATACTCAGAAGGTAGCGGAGTGAACTACTTCGGCGGCAACGTCGGCATCGGTGATTCCTCTCCGGCATACAGTCTAACCGTTGGCAATGGCGATCTATTCGGTGTCCAGGGTGCTGATGGCTCACTGATCTGGGAAGGTACTGCCGCCGATGCCAGCGAAACAGTCCTGACGGTCGTTAACCCTACTGCCGACATAACCTATCGCTTGGCTGATGCCGCTGCCGGCACTTATGATCTATGTTCCTCATCTGGCAATTGTCTAACAGGTGGGGGAGCCGCCACCTTACAAAGTGCTTACAATGTCGGCAATACTATCACTGGTACCACAGGGCGTAACATCCAGATCACGCTAGCTGACCTTGCCACTGACCAAACTCTGGAAGTTACCCAAGCCGGCACGGCTGACGCTTTCCGGGTCAACGATGACGGCACATTCGGCGACACCACCCCATTCGTGATTGATGCCACAGGCAGAGTCGGCATCGGCACGACAACCCCTACCGACATGCTTTCAATACGAAGTAATCTGATTCGCTTAGGTCAAGTAACAGGCGTCAACAACAGTGCAAGTCTCTTGACACTTTTTCCAGGTTCAGCAAGTGATGCTGAGAGCGGCATCATCTTAAAAGCCTCAAACTCCACCACTTGGGGAGACCTTGGTCCCAATGGGTACTCTGAAGGTCAGTTTTTCGCAGCACTTAGCTCAAGCGATGCCAATATTCAAGACAACACCACCATAGGAGTAACAATTAGCACAGTAGCCAATAACGGTTCAGGCGTGGTGAGGATCACCACCAGCAGTGCCCATGGCCTCTCAACCGGTGACATCATGCTCATCACCGGCACCACTCAAGCAGCCCTGGATAACAAGTGGTGGAAGCTAACGGTTATTAATACCACCACCTTTGACCTCAATGGTTCGACCTTTACCACCACCACCAATACCGCCGGCTATGTCGCCGGCAACCGTTCACCTGTTTTGGCACGCCTAGATCCAAGAGGCGGTTTGGGATTGGCAGGCGGACTACATCTGGCCACGGGAATTCGCGGCGAAGCCGGCCAAACTTTCACGCCGGGAGCTACTCAATCTATATGGATCCAGCCTGCAATCGATGCCTATGGCATCGTCATCGACAACCCTTCTGCTACCACTTGGCCGACAACCCCAACCAGTTCATACCTCTTACTGCGCGATACACGCACAGTCGGTACGGTATTTGAAGTCGATAGTACCGGCAAAACGTTTGCCAACCGTCGGCTGGAAGTAGTGGGAAACAGCGCCGCAGCGGGCAGTAGTACTATAGCCACCCTGAAAGGCGCCCAATCAGTAGCCGCCACGACATTGCAAGGCTTATATATTAATCCCACATTCACTGCCTCTTCTGGCGCACTAGCTTTTCTCTTCGCCGCAAACATGCAACCGCAAAACACCTCGAGCGGGACGGTTAATAATGCGTACGGTAGCTTCGTTAACCCCCAAAACACCTCCACCGGCACCATTACCAATGCCTACGGATTAATAAGCAAAGTAGACAACACCTCCACCGGCACCATTACCAATGCCTACGGCCTCTACGTATTAGCACCCATCAACAACGGTACCATCACCAACAAATACGCCTTGGTAACCGAAGCCAACGCCGGCAACGTCGGCATCGGCGACACCACCCCACTGGCAGCATTGACTGTTGGTTCTGGTGATCTCTTCCAAGTTAATTCCTCTGGTACGATTGCCGCCGTTGTCGGCATTACCTCTTCCGGCAATTATTTACCAAACGCGGCCGGTACTATCGATCTAGGCTCCGCTACGGCTGAATTTGACGAGCTCTACGTGGGCGATAACAATGGCATCAAGCTAGGCCTAGACCAAGACGCCACGCTGGCCTACGACAACGCTACCGATGCCAGGGTAGAGCTAACCGGCTCCGGCGCCAGCCTGTTCATTGAGGATAAGTTTGGCCTCGGTGCCCAAACACTGACGTTGACAGACGATGGAATAGCCAACGATACGCTTACACCTACGGCCAGTTACATAAGGCTAGATATAGACGAAACCGCCAATGCCGGCACACCCGACCTGGTTGTTAGTGAGACCGGCGCCAAGGATGGCGATATTCTCATAATCACCAACAATGAGCTTGATGGCACAGAATTTGACTTTACCATTACAGATTCAGCCGGCGTTGTTAATGTACCAGGGGGATCAATTACACTTGGGCCAGAAGACAGTATTAGCCTTATCTATATGAATGATCGTTGGGTCGCAACGGCTACAGCCAACAACTAAACACTCATATTTATAACTCCACCCAACTCATCTCTGACACTATTTCCAAGAACCGTCCTTGGAAATATCTGTGCCAGCCCGTTTTGGCACTAACAGTTTGATATGATGTAGGGATGAAACGATGGTTGTGGCTTTTGTTAGCGTTGTCCCTGGGTGTTGCTACCGGCCTTGGTTATGGGCTGTTGCTCCCAGAACCTCTAGAGACATTCAACCATGCTGAGACTCAAACTAAGTTTAGCTACAAAGGGACTATAAAAGCCGAGCAACTTACAGATGATGACACGGCTTACCATATAATATTTAGAGGCAGCCCAGGTCAAGGGGTCAAAGATCAGTTTCTGATCACGTTGCGCTACGAAGAGGACATTAGGCAGGCAGCGGCGCTGGCCGGGATTGAACCGATCCAATTGATATTGTCTAACGCCGGCAAAGCTTTCCCTCAGCGTTTTCCAGACTATCGTCAGGTCAGCGTGCGCCGTTTAGAACAGGCCGGCCGAACAGCAGCCGAAGTAATCTTTGAATACAAAGGCACAACTGGAGAAATAATCAAACAGAGGCTACTAATAATCATGAAAGACGACGACACAGCCTTCTATTTAGCTGCCCAAGCAACAGCCGCTGAGTACGCCACAGTGGAGCAGGAATATTTTAGGCCATCATTTGAAACACTTACTTTCAACTAAGATTCACCATAGAAATAGCAACTATTTCCAAGAACCGTCCTTGGAAATTGCTTAAGCCCGGTGTAGAGTAGGTATATGGCCAGCCGTAATAGGATTAAAGAATACACCGAAGGTTATTATCACCTCTATAATCGTGGCGTGAACAAGCAGTCAGTATTTTTGGATACGGAAGACTATAGCGTGTTTTTAAACTTGTTTAAGCGTTATTTAAACGACTCTCCATCTGCTGATCTAAAGGGGCGTAATTATGAATGGCTGCATGAAAGGGTTGAACTTTTGGCATTCTGCCTTATGTCGAACCACTGGCACTTGCTCATCTACCAGCACGATCCGGAAGCTATGACCAGATTGTTAAGAGGGGTGGGTACTGCCTACAGCACTTATTTTAACAAGAAATACAAGCGTATCGGACCTCTGTTTCAAGATCGTTTTAAAGCCTCGCGTATTACTCGTGACGACTATCTACATCATATATCGCGATACATACATCTAAACCCTGAAAATTACGCCACTTGGGAGTTTTCCAGCCTACCCTATTATCTAGGCGCAAAAACAGCAGAGTGGGTAAGACCCGGACTTATATTGCAGCTGTTTTCTAACTCGGAAGACTACAGCCGCTTCTTAAAGGATTTCGAAGGCCACAAACAAATACTCAAAGAATTAAAACTCGAGCTTGCCAACGTCTAAGCGAAGAGTTTCCAAGGACGGTTCTTGGAAACTATGATAGATAATGACAGAGGTAATTGTTATCGCATGGCTAGCCGGATAGTACTAGTTTCACTGTCTTAGTAGCACTGTCTCGGCAAAGGAGCACCCCTAAGGAGCATCACTCGACTACTGCTTAGTCTGTAGGGCTTGAGGGTAAAACAGGTTTACGGCGGACAATAATATTTTGCGACGTGGCATAAGCAACCATAAGTTGCATATGAACTGCTGGTAAAAGCTGAGATTAAAGCTGATTTTTCAGCCATTTACTCCTTATGTCTTTAGTGGTAATCTGTTAGCAGATATGAGGGGAAACGAAAAACAGATATGACTAAGGTTATTGCAGTCCTTAATCAAAAAGGCGGCGTGGGCAAAACGACCACTGCTATTAACACGGCGGCGTATTTAGCCAAGTCTGGCAAAACAGTTTTACTGGTAGACTTTGATCCTCAAGGAAACACCACTAGCGGACTCGGCTTGGACAAACAGAAAATCGAAGCCACAGTTCTGGAAGTTTTGTTCGGCCAGGCCTCGGTTGATAAGACGATCCATGAAGTTTCAATTCCGGGACTTTTTGTCCTGCCGGCCAACGCCAATTTGGCTTCAGCTGAAGTCGACCTAGTCGGCAAACAGGAACGCGAGCTTCAACTAAAAAAAGCGTTGCAGGGTTTGACTTACGATTTTATAATTATTGACTGTCCGCCGGCGCTCGGACTGCTAACTCTTAATGCTTTGAGCGCAGCAGATAATTTATTGATTCCGGTCCAAGCCGAATATTACGCGCTTGAAGGGTTGAGCCAACTTTTGTCCGTGGTCCAACGCGTCCGGCAGGGCTTGAACACAAACCTAGAATTACTGGGCGTCGTCGTAACTATGTTTGATAGCCGGACTAGCTTGGCTGAACAAGTTTATGATGAACTCAAAAAATATTTTACGGATAAACTATTTGCGACTATAATTCCCAGGAACGTGCGGCTAGCCGAAGCACCCAGTTTTGGCAAAGCAATTGTTGAACACGACAAGTGGTCAAAAGGGGCCAGAGCCTATAAGCAATTTACCAAAGAACTGTTAAAGCGGGTGGAGTAAGGAGCTGATTGTGGCGAAGGGATTAGGCAAGGGATTTGATTCTCTGATACCAACAGATTTCGACCCGTCTCTGTTAATTGATAGTAGCGATAGAGTACAAAAGTTGTTCACGAGCGACATTGAACCTAATCCGGACCAGCCGCGCCGGCATTTTGAACAAGTGGCCCTGGACGAGCTAGCTGCGTCTATAAAAAGATACGGTATATTGCAGCCGCTGATCGTTTCGCCAAAAAATGATAAATACATATTGGTCGCTGGCGAGCGGCGCTGGCGAGCAGCTCAGATAGCAGGTCTGACTCAAGTGCCAGCGATTGTGCGCAAGCGAGAAGAACTGGAACAGCTCGAAGTCGCGTTAATTGAAAACGTCCAGCGGGTTGATCTGTCTCCGTTAGAGCAAGCTATATCAATTGAAAAATTGCACACCCAGTTCAACATAAACTACAGTGAAATCGCCAAACGGCTTAGTAAAGCAGTGCCAACTGTTAATAATATTGTGCGACTCTTACAATTGCCAAAGGACGCGACTCAAGCCTTACGGCAAAACCAAATTAGTGAAGGCCATGCCCGGGCCATATTAGCTTTAAAGGATAACCTTGCTAAACAAGCCGAACTACTGAAACTTATAATCGAAAAGAAATGGTCGGTCCGCCAGGCCGAACAGTTCGTCGTTAGTTTGCGGGCTGGTGCTAAAAGCTCAATTGATGCCGAAGCTCGAGTTGCCAGCGCCACACCCGAAACCCAGCGGCTGACCAAGTTATTAAAAACTCTAGTGGTCCTGAAGCGAACAGCACGCGGCGGCCGGCTTGAGCTGCACTTTAAGTCCGACCAAGAACTGCAAAGGCTTATCGAACTACTTGATAAAATTGATAATTAGTACGCCTCTAGGGTATTTAGCGGAAAAATGCGCAACGCCAGCGTACCAACAATGTCATCTGACTTAATGGTTCCAAAACTGCGTGAATCCAGAGAGTTGGACCGGTTATCTCCTAAAACAAAGACTTCATTTTCTCCCACGCTAATATCAACACTGGGCGAAGTAGAACCAATGGCACTGTGATAATCAGACGTCTGGTCCGGCTGGAAACCGACCGGGAACTTTTCGTTGTGTACCGTAACAACCCCGTCCTTGATAACTACTCGGTCGCCCGGCAAACCGATAACTCGCTTAATCAGCTGCTTGCCGCCGCCTTGGCCAAAATCATACACACCTGACTTTTCAAAAACTACAATGTCGCCGCGTTTAGGTATAAAGTGTCCGCGCGTCAGCCGGGACCAAGTTTTGCCGGTCTTTAACACGATCAGCCGATCGCGGTTATGCAGGGTCGTTTCCATGCTAGGCCCTTCAACCTCGTATGACTGGAAAACAAAAGCCGTTAACAACAGGGCGATGAACGGTGCCGCCAGCAGAATAAGTATCGTTGAAATAACACTGCCCCAACCCTCTTTAGGACGATGCGGAGAAGTGACAGGCTGGGGTGAAAAATTGGTATATTCTTCAGGGCCCGGCTGTGGTATAGTAGGCGACTGTTGCATGTTCAGCCTACCACTATAAACTACTTCTTTTGAACTTGCACTTCTTTACGCTAGGTAACCTCAAGCGTTATACTATAACCTTAAGTACAAATGGACAATTTTCGTAAATTCAACCACAACCGCAGCAAGTCGTCGGCCATAGACGGGTTTTTGTCTAATCGGCCCAAACATCCGCCTGTCGGCCGGCCGGCGGACGCTAAACCTCGGCCAACTATAGGTGATTTTAAGCGGGTTGATGGCTTTCATTCTGTTCAGAAAGGTTCAGTCGGTTTCCCGGCGCGATCAACTGAAACATTTGGGCGTCAGCCCAGACGCGACCATCATGGCCACATAGACCTGGGTGCTGTACAAGATAAACCGGCTCATAAAAAAGGCAAACGTAACTGGCGTAAAATCGCCAAGCGCGGGGCCTTGTCGCTAGGCGTATTAACCCTGATCGCTAGCAGCTACCTAGGCTTCCAGCTATTTATGAAAGGCCGGCAAATCCTAGCTGGCGGCGGCGGCGCCGCGGCCCTGCAGGAAAACGTCGACCCGACAAAGCTAAATGGCGAAGGCGACGGACGTATTAATATATTGCTGCTCGGCAAAGGCGGCGACGGCCATACTGCCCCTGACCTGACAGACACCATTCTGATAGCTAGCATTGACCCGACCCAGAACGAAGCCGCCCTGGTCAGTATTCCGCGCGACTTTTATGTCAAAACCGACACCAGCGGATCAATGAAAATCAACGCAGTATACGCGACTGCTAAGAACAAAGTTTTATCCGGCAAAAAACAGTCTGATCAGGCTAAGAAAGCCGAAGAAGCCGGTTTTGCCGCCGTTGAAAAAACTCTAGAAACTACTCTGGGTCTGCCGATTCATTACCACGTGATGGTTGACTTCACCGGCTTCAAGAAAGCTATCGATGCCGTGGGGGGTATAGATATAGACGTTAAAACGGCGTTATTTGAGAATATGCGTATAGACGGCAAACCATATACTTTGAATGTAAAAACAGGGGTCCAGCATTTTGACGGCTTTAGAGCTCTGGCTTATTCACGCTCGCGCATGACTAGCGCCCGCGGCGATTTCGACCGAGCTGAGCGCCAGCGCGGCGTCCTAATCGGACTCAAAAGCAAAGTGTTCACCCTGGGTACGCTTAGCAACCCAGTTAAGATCAATGATCTGCTAAATGCCTTCGGCGATCACGTCCAGACTAATTTTGTGCTCGACGAGCTTACCCGGTTGTATGAGATTGGCAAAAAAATCGACGGCAGCAAAGTCGAATCCATTGGCCTGGCGGATCCGCCAAACAACTATTTGATTACGGCAAACGTTGGCGGCCAGTCAGTAGTCGTTCCGAAGGCCGGAACCTACAATTACAAGGAAATTCAAAATTTCCTGCGCAACAAACTGCGAGACGGTTTCTTGCGCAAAGAAGACGCTTCGATCGCCGTTTATAACGGCACATCTACCACTGGTTTAGCGGCTAGGACAGGTGATGACCTGAAATCATACGGCTATAACATTACAACTGTGGCAGACGCCCCAACCAAAGGTAACAAAGAAACCATTCTAGTGGCTCTGCGCGGCGATCAAAAGAAATACACCGAGCACTATCTAGAACAGCGGCTCAAAGTAACAGCCAGGACCAGTTTACCTGACGGCTACGCTATTAACCCAGGAACAGCAGATTTTGTTATAATACTGGGTACTGATGAAGTCTCCCGACTCGAAAATTAACTATGCCTAGTATTGTCGCGCGGATGAAGCCGAAGAGCGGTGTAGCGCATTTGGCCTATCTTGGCCTCAATGCGCTGCTGCCGGCGCTGGTATTTATTTTTGTTCGCATCAATTTCGAGCAAGTGGCACTAGCGCTAATTTTGTTAAGCAAATGGCGCATGCTGGCGGTTCGGCCGCGGCACTGGTGGCCGAATGTTAGGGCCAATGCCATTGATATTATTGTCGGCATTTCATTTTTGACGTTTATGGTTAATAGTTTCTCAGGGACCTGGCAGTTGTTGTGGGCTGTGCTGTACGCCGGCTGGCTACTGCTTCTAAAGCCGCGATCGGATATGATGAGCATTTCTATACAAGCCTTAGTCGGGCAGCTAGCAGGGCTAATGGCCTTATTTATCGGCTGGGGCGATCTGCCTCTGGGCGTACTGGTGCTGTTTGCTGGTATTATCTGTTACGCAGCCGCCAGGCACTTTTTTACAAATTTCGAAGAGCCTTATACCAGGCTATTTTCTCATACCTGGGGCTATTTCGCGGCCGCCCTCGTCTGGGTGCTTGGCCACTGGCTGCGCTTTTATCCCGATCCCAGGTTTGGCGTAATTGCTCAACCCACACTTCTGCTCACAGTGATTGGCTACGGTCTGGCGGTGCTGTATTATTTGGACCAAAAAGACAGGCTATCAGTTGTAGTTAGGCGGCAGTTTATCTTTATAATGATCGCCATCGTCATGGTTGTTTTGATTTTTTCCGGCTGGGGCGACAAAGTTGTCTAAGCCTGGCGTAGCTTAAAGACCATTATAAAATCATCTTCCTTATGTAGTTTGTATTTGTGAGATCCAGCTATTTTTTCTAGCTCTTGGTGCTGGAAAGGCAGGGACTCAGTTAATACATATTTCGGTTGCTGCGAATTCTTCGTAAACTGGGTGAAAAGTTTTCGATACAAATTTAGGCCGTCTAGTCCACCAAAGATAGCAATTTTGGGCTCCTGCATGGCTGCCTCGTTAATAGTGTGCGAATCAGGCACATAAGGCAGATTCGCTAGGACAACATCAGCCGGTCGTTTAGTTTTCTCCAATAAATCACCATGAACTAATTCAGCGGTAACTTTATGCAGTTTCAGGTTTTGCCTAGCTACTTTGAGACAGCCGGGATCAATGTCTATAAGTTCAATTGTACTGCCGGGAATCTCTAAAGCAGCTGTAATGCCCAATGATCCTGAGCCAGTACCGACATCGATTATATGCCGCGTCTTTGGTAGAGGCAGAGTCTTGAGCAAATCAATCATAGTTTCCGACTCTGGCCGTGGTTCCAGCACACGCTTATCAACTTTAAATTTGCGTCCGTAAAACTCAGTCCTACCCCTGATATATGCCAGTGGCTCGTGCCCAGCCCGCCTCTCCACCCACTCGTCTAAAAGCCTGCTAGAGGTCGGATCTCTTGCAACTTTGTCCAAGCGGGTTTCTGGGTGGGCGAGGAGCCAGGCGCGGTTTTTGCCGGTGGCATCTTCAAACAGGACTAAGGCATCCAATCGCGCAGTGCCTATCCCGGACTCCTCGAGTTTTTTAGTTGCCTTGGTTAGCCACTGGCTCATCGTTAATGAGCTGTCGTTCGTATTCATGAAGTCCTTCAATTAAATCGTTGATGTCGCCATTTAAGGCGGCCGGGATATTAGAGCGGGAATAATTAATGCGGTGGTCAGTTATGCGGTCTTGTGGGAAATTATAAGTGCGGATTTTTTCAGACCGGTCGCCGGAGCCGATCAAAGTCTTGCGGGCATCAGACAACTGCTTTTGCTCATTGTCGATTTTTCGCTGCAGCAAGCGGGAACGCAGTACGCTCATGGCTTTGGCTTTGTTTTTGATTTGGGATTTCTCATCTTGGTTGGCTACCACTAAACCAGTAGGGATATGAGTAATACGGACGGCTGAATCGGTTGTATTAACAGATTGGCCGCCATGTCCGCCGGATCGGAAGACATCAATCCTAAGGTCGGAATCTTTGATCTTAACATCTGTTTCTTCGGCTTCAGGCATGACTGCCACGGTGACAGTACTGGTATGGATTCGGCCTTGGGATTCGGTTACCGGTACACGCTGGACGCGGTGGACGCCAGCCTCAAATTTAAGGCTCCGGTAAGCGTCCGCACCTCGAACAATAAATATTACTTCCTTAAAGCCGCCCGACTCCGATGGGCTCTCGCTTAGCAACTCTGTTTTATATAGATGAGCTTCGGCCCAACGCACATACATCCGGTACAGTTCGGCGGCAAATAAACTCGCCTCGTCGCCTCCGGCAGCGGCTCGAATTTCCAAAATTGCATCACGGACATCGTTGGGGTCCTTGGGTGTTAAGGCCTCTGTAAGTGCTTGTTCGTTAACTTGAATAAGTAGGGCCAGTTCATCCAAAATGCTGCGAGCCACTTCTGCGAGCTGCGTATCGCTACCGCTCAAGTGCTGCTCGGCCTCGATTTTCGTCTCCTCTAAAGAGTGGCGTTTGTCAAAGAGAGAAATAATGGATTCAAGCTGCCCCAGACGTCGGGCTAATTTCGGATATTTCGAGTCACTAAAAATACTCGGATCCTGCAGTTGCTTCTGCAGTTTCTCGTACTCAGCTCGTAGCGCTTGCTCTTTTTGGTCCATAGGAAATAGTTTACAGCTTACAGCTTACAGTTGACAGTAAATTGTAGCTATAAACTGTTTGCTGTCAGCTGTGTACGGTCAGCTATTTTCGGCCTGGCTTTAAGGAACCCATTTTCTGGGTTTCGTCGGCCTTGGGCGTCTTCACGCGGGTTTTAGTTGCTTTGGACTTCATAGCGTTAGTACGGGCCTTGGCGGCTTCCTGACGGGCTTTAAACTTATCAACTCGGCCTTCGATGTCGATCATCTTTTCTTGTCCTGTGAAGAAGGGATGTGAGGCGCTAGAAACATGCACTTTAACAAGCGGGTATTCGTTCCCGTCTTCCCACTTTATGGTTTCTTCAGTCGCGACAGTTGATTTCGTCAGAAAAGACCAGTTGTTGTTCAGGTCCTGGAATACTACAGGGCGGTATGTGTCTGGGTGTAATCCTTTTTTCATAAAACGCTTTCCTACTTACTTACATTTCGTCGTTAGAACCTCCGCTACTCGTTCACCGTACCTTTTGCGTACGGCTCACTCCGTTGCTCGGTCCTGCCTAGAACTGCAAGCAACTACGAAAGCCTTTAGCTTGGGAGAGTATATAGATAAACATAGCTATTGTCAATCTGTTAGCCCTCTGTTATACTTAGAGGGTCATTAATAAGCAGTTTGGGGTTTAATCCTCTCTAACTTTACCCGTGTAGGGCAGTCAGAGCACCCAAATGAAGGTAAAGGACTACGAAAGGTTATATTTATATGGCTACAGATGTAGACATCAAGAAATTACTAGAGGCCGGAGCTCATTTTGGCCACAAAACTAGCCGTTGGCACCCAAAGATGGCGCCATTCATTCATAGCAAGCGCGGCGGGTCGCATATCATTGACCTGACCCAGACCGTAACTAGTCTAGAAACAGCTTTGCATTTCCTAGAAAACACGGCCGAAACCGGTAAGCAAATTTTGCTGGTCGGCACTAAGCGCCAAGCGCACGACATTATTAAACAAGCAGCTGAAGAACTAGGTATGCCATTTGTTGTCGAACGCTGGCTAGGCGGCATGCTGACTAACCGCAACACTATTCAAGGACGCATCAAGCACCTGAAGGACCTAGAAGCCCGTATGGAAAACGGCCAGTTGGCTGCCAAATACAACAAACTAGAGGTCCAGCGCTACCAGGAAGAAATCGATGAAATGAACTTTCAATATGGTGGCATCAAGGATATGGCTGCCCGTGTCGGAGCGGTTTTTGTAACCGATGTTGTACACGAGGCAAATGCCATCCGTGAAGCCCGCAAGCTGAATATCCCGATCGTAGCCATCGTTGATACCAATGCTGACCCCGGACTGGTTGATTACCCGATTCCAGCCAACGACGACGCAATCAAATCTATCCAATTAATCGTCGATTACGTAAAAGCAGCAATAGCTGCCGGCAAAGCCAAGCATGTCAAAAAAGCCGCCGTAGCGAATGCCAAACTAGACAAGGAAGAAAAAGTCGACAAGAAAGTAGAGGAACCACAAGAAGAAGTAAAGGCGGTACGCGGCAATGGCTAATATATCTATAGATGACGTTAAACGATTAAAGAACCTGACTGGCGTTGGTCTGACTGATGCCAAAGCCGCGCTAGAAGAGTCCAAGGGTGACTTTGATAAGGCATTAGAAGCCATGCGCAAAAAAGGCCTGACCAAAGCCGACAAACGTGGTGAGCGCGAAGCCCGAGCGGGATTAGTTGGGACTTACAACCACGACGGCCGGATTGGCGTACTGGTTGAAGTTAATTGTGAAACTGACTTTGTTGCTCGCAATGAAATCTTTACTGATTTGGTAAAAGATCTCGCCATGCATATAGCAGCCAGCAATCCGGAATTCGTTTCAAAAGAAAATGTTCCAAAAGATATTCACGATGCAAAATTTGCAGAATTTACAGAAAAGGCCAAGATTGAAGGCAAACCCGAGAACATGCTCAAAGATATAGCTGGCGGTAGGGTACACAAACACTTCGCAGAACGTATTTTACTTGAGCAGCCGTTCATCAAGAACCCAGACATTACTGTCGACGAATACGTCAAAGAGCATAATGCCCGCCTAGGAGAAAACATCGTCGTCCGCCGCTTTTCCCGCATGGCCTTAGGTGAAGTTTCCGAGTAGAATAGAGCTATGAATCCGCAGCAAATAGTTGACCAGGCTAAAGCCAAATTCCAGAATGCATTAGCGCATTTTCAGGAAGAACTGAAAAAAGTCCGGACCGGAAGGGCTCACCCAAGCATGCTTGATGGCGTGCAAGTGGAGGCTTATGGTGTCCAGATGCCGCTGATCCAAGTCGGTACCGTCACGGCGCCAGAAGGCCAGCTATTACAAATTACACCGTTCGACCCTGGCAACATTGCGGCCATATCAAGCGCCATCCGCGATAACCCAACTCTAGGCCTAAACCCAAGTGATGACGGCCGAGTGGTGCGGATTCCAATTCCGCCCCTGACTGAAGACCGCCGACGCGAATACGCTAAAATGCTGGGTGGCAAGCTGGAAGACGCCATGGTGACCCTGCGCAATGTTCGCCACGAGGCTTTCAAAGTTATTAATGAGGCCAAAAAAGACAAGGACATTGGCGAAGATGACGCCAAAAGGCTCGAAAAACAAATCGACGATGCTATGAACCAAGCCAAAAACGAGATCGAAGCCTCCGGCAAAGCCAAAGAGGCTGAAATAATGACGTTGTAGCCTCAGTCAGGTACAATTGTTATATATGTCTGAAACTGCTTCCATCCCCACGCATCTGGGAATCATTCTTGATGGTAACCGCCGCTGGGCTAAGGCTAAAGCTAAAGGCTTGCCAACACTTGAAGGCCACCGCCAAGGCGCCGAGGTTTTTAAACAAATTGCCTCTGACGTGTTTGACAGCGGCATCAAATATTTATCTGGTTTTATATTCTCAATCGAGAACTGGTCTAGGACCGAGGAAGAGGTGGGTTATCTTATGAAGTTGGTCATTAAAGCCGTTGAAAGCTACCTGGATGAATTCCACAAGCGTGGTATAAAGATCGTTATCCTGGGTCGGCGAGAAGGCTTGAGGGCGAAAGTCCTTGAGGCCATCCAACAAGCTGAATCTAAAACAGCTGCCAATACTAAGGGCACACTAGCGCTTTGTTTCAACTACGGCGGGCGTGAAGAAATCGTCGACGCGGTGAAAAATCTGAATGATAAAAAAACAGAGATTACGACAAAAACTATAAGCCAAGCTTTATACGCGCCGGATATACCCGATGTTGACCTGATAATCCGCACCTCCGGCGAGCAGCGGATTAGTAACTTTATGCTCTGGCGGGCGGCTTACGCCGAGTTATATTTCGTGGACAAGCACTGGCCTGATTTTACTAATGATGACCTAAAGGCAGCGCTAAAGAGTTACAAAAACCGACAGCGCAGATTCGGGGGTTAAATGGCTGTAATTTTGTTGATCCTGGGCTTAATCATGTTTGTCGGGCTGGTGGTACTGCATGAATGGGGCCATTTCATCGCAGCCAGGCGTAACGGCGTGGAAGTCGAAGAGTTCGGCATCGGTTTTCCGCCGCTAGCTAAAGTTCTGGCTCAGAAAAAAGGCACCACATATACCCTGAATTGGCTTCCTCTTGGGGGTTTTGTGAGACTAAAAGGTGAGAATGACTCCGACACTGAACCTGGTAGTTTCGGCGCGGCTTCGCTGAAGGCCAAAGTAAAAATTATGCTAGCTGGCGTCGGTATGAATCTGCTAACGGCCTACATGCTGCTGACATTCGGCGCTCTAGTTGGCTTGCCGAAAATATTCCCCCACCAATTTAGTATTGATAGGGATACGAAAATTGTTCGACAAGACGTATTTATTGGATATATTGAGCCTAACTCGCCAGCCCAGCAAGCCGGCGTTGAGGTACGCGACAAACTTGTGAGCATTACATCTGATAATCAGACAGTGGGCGTGAAAGCTGCAGACGATTTGCCTAAACTTACCGAACAATTCGCTGGCAAAACCATTCAGTTGACGGTCGAACGTAAAGGCCAGCAAAAACACGCCTTCATCCAGCTTAGAAATCGACAAGAAGTTGAGAGCAGCAAACAATCAGACCAGCCAAAGGGGTATTTAGGCGTTTCGCCGACTGAATTTACTTTGCGCCGCTCGACTTGGTCAGCACCGATTGTGGCCGCAGGACTGATAAAACAATTCACGGTTGAAACCTTCAAAGGTCTAGGCTCAGTCATATCTAACTTATTTAGGGGCGATACTGGCAAAGCCACCGAGCAAGTGTCCGGGCCGGTCGGTATATTCGTGCTGCTAAAAGACGGCAGCTTGCTTGGGTTTGAATTCGTCCTGTTTATCATCGCGATTATTTCGCTGACGCTAGCTATCATGAACGCCTTGCCGATCCCGGCGCTGGATGGCGGGCGGCTATTTGTCACGTTGTTATTTAGGGCTTTTAAGCGGCCCCTGACCAAGAAAATGGAAGACCGTATCCATGGTACCGGATTCGCGCTGCTGATGCTGCTGTTTGTGTTGATAACAATAGTAGATTTCAAGAGATTTTTCTGATGGACGAAGTGCCGCTGAAACCTGAACATAAACCAGCCGTTACCTGGGGACCAGTAGCAGCGGTACTAGTCACGCTCGGGGTATTTTTTGGCGGACAAATTACGGGCATAGTCTTATTAGTAGCTGCTTTGTCAATTATCAATGGTTCAACTTTTGACGCGGTGCTTAATACTGTGTCCAGCACTTCGACAGGGACGATTTATCAGTTCTTCAGCGTGGTTTTGGTTGAGGCGGTAACACTTGGGCTGCTTTTTAGCTTCCTGAGGGCTCGCCGGGCTTCGTTCGCTACACTGGGCTTAAAAGGCTTTAGGTTTACCGATTTGCTGCGTGCGGTTGCGGGCTACGGCGTGTATTTTATTGTTTATCTACTGGCAGCCTTGCTAGCCAAGGGCTTATTCCCGAGCCTTAATTTTGAACAAGAGCAGGAAATTGGTTTCAGTACGGCCATTAATGGGCTAGGGCTGGTGCCTATATTTATCAGCCTGGTGGTCTTGCCGCCCGTCGTAGAAGAAATTCTAGTCCGGGGCTTTCTATATACGGGCCTCAGGACGAAGTTTAAGCCGATCCTGTCTGTTTTAGTGACTAGCGTGCTCTTCGCTATCGCGCATTTGCAATGGGGCGCAGGAGCGCCGCTGTTGTGGGTGGCGGCCATCGATACTTTCGTGCTGTCTGTAGTTCTGTGTTATTTGCGTGAAACTACTGGCCGTCTAGCGGCGCCGATAATGCTTCATGCCATCAAAAACGGCATCGCATTCGCAGCCTTATTTGTATTTAAGTTAGTGTAAGGGGTAAAATTCTTCCATGAGATTAACGCAGCTATTCACAAAAACCCGCAAAGACGCCCCAGCTGACGAAACCGCCAGAAACGCCCAGCTACTGATCCAAGCCGGCTTTATACATAAGGAAATGGCCGGAGTTTACGCCTTTTTACCGCTAGGCAAAGCGGTTTTAGACAATATAGCCCAAATCGTTCGTGAAGAAATGAACACTGTCGGCGGCCTGGAAGTCCAGATGACGGCTTTGCAGCCTAAAGAACTTTGGGAAAAAACCGATCGCTGGGATGATAAAAAAGTCGATAACTGGTTTAAAACTAAGCTGGTAAACGGTTCTGAGTTAGGCGTTGGGCTGACCCACGAGGAGCCGATTGTCAATGCCCTAAGCGACTACATCAACTCCTATAAAGACTTGCCAATCATGGTTTATCAGATACAAAGCAAGTTCCGCAACGAACTGCGGGCCAAAAGCGGCTTGCTCAGGGGCCGGGAATTCTTGATGAAAGATATGTATTCTTTTGCGCGGACACAAAAGGAACACGACGAGCTTTATGAGAAAGTAGCCGCAGCCTACCACAAGGTTTACAAGCGACTGGGGCTAGGAGATATTACCTACCGAACTTATGCCGATGGTGGTATTTTCACCAGCCAATTCAGTGATGAATTCCAAACTTTAAGCGATGTTGGCGAAGACACGATTTATCTGCACGAGGGCAAGAAAATTGCTATCAACAAAGAAATTATGACCCCTGATAACCTTCAGAAATTAGGACTTAAAAAAGAAGATCTAGTTGAAAAACATGGTATCGAAGTCGGCAATATATTCCCGCTAGAATCCAAGTATACAGACGCTCTTGATGTCTACTACATGGACGAAGAAGGTAAGCGCCAATCCATCATAGCTGGCTGCTATGGCATCGGGATCAGCCGGTTAATGGGAGCCATTGCTGAGCATTTTTCTGACGATAAGGGGCTGGTTTGGCCTGAGAATGTTGCTCCAGCCTTGGTATATCTGGTTAGGCTGGGCGAAGACGCTGAGGTGGCTGAAGAGGCCGACAATGTGTATAAATACTTGACGGACACCGGTGTTGGAGTACTATATGATGACCGCGATGAGCGAGCCGGCCAAAAGTTTGCCGACGCAGATTTACTAGGGATCCCATACCGGCTAGTAGTTAGCGATAAGACGTTAGAATCAGGCAAGCATGAGCTCAAACAACGAACCGACGACAAGCCGCTCATGCTATCAACCGACGAAATTCTCAAAAAGTTTGTGCTAGCGAGCTAAAAACTTTGCTATAATACGCTCAGACCGCGAGACCAAAATCCTGGAAGAAAGGAGTTATTTTTTTATGAAGAAGCAGTTCTACCTTACCCGCGAAGGGGTTGAAGAATTACGATCAGAGTGCGATAGTTTGATTGCCCAACGGGGGCAAATTGCCGAACGCATCAAGTCCGCCCGTGAGTTCGGAGATCTGGCTGAAAACGCTGAATATTCCTCAGCTCGTCTGGAGCAGGAACGTGTTGAGGGCCGGATAGCTGAAATTGAACATATTTTGCAAAACGTTGATATTATTTCTAAGCCGAAAAGCGGCGGCAAAGTCCAGCTTGGTTCACTAGTCAAACTGCAAAACGGCGGCGGCAAAGCCAAGGAATTCCAAGTAGTCGGGACCGTTGAAGCCGATCCGCTGAACGGCAAAATCTCTGATGAATCACCAATTGGACAGGCACTCCTAGGCAGAAAGCACGGCGAAAAAGTCGAAATCGTCACTCCTGTTGAAACATCAACCTATAAAATCGTAGATATAAGCTAGGGTTTTTAGTTGATAGGCTCAATCATCGAAAAAGTTTTACTTCTAGGGATAATCCTAGCGGCTTTAGTCGTCTTCACAGCCCTGACGGTTTTTGTAGCCAATGTTTCTTTGCGTTTCATCAAAGACCGCCGCAATAAATAGCTTAAAAGTAGTAGACAGTACACGGTTAACAGTTAACAGATAAGAAAAGCTGTAAGCTGTAAGCTGTAAGCTGTTTACTGTATACTTTTCCTCATATGAATTGGCTTAATGCTATTGTTGAAGACTTGATGAAGCGCCACCCCAAGGATGAAGTTATAGTATCTTCAGGCGTATCGCCATCTGGAACCTATCATTTGGGGACGCTCAGGGAAGTTTTAACAGCCGAAGTAATCATGCGCGAACTAAGGCGCCGCGGCCACAAGGCCCGGCACATTCACGTCGTTGATGACCTAGATGTATTTCGCAAAATTCCTATCGACGTGTCAAAGGACTTCGAAAAACACCTTGGTAAACCACTAGCAGACATTCCATCGCCAGATGGGTCGGATAAATCATATGCCGATTATTTTCTAAGCGATTTATTAGAAGCAGCCAAAGACTTGCACCTGGAAATGGAAGTAATTCGGGCTCACGAAAAATACCGCAATGGCTTCTTTGTTTCGGCTATTGAGAAAGCATTGGGCAGTATTGATACCATAAGGAAAATTTTAGAAGAAATTTCAGGTCACAAACTTGATGACCAGTGGTCACCAGTGCAGGTAATTGAAGATGGCTACTTGAAAAACCGCAAATTTATTAGCATTGATACGTCAAAAAAAGAACTGATTTATCTCGACGCTGACAGCAAAGAACAAACTATTGGCTATGCTGACGGCAACGTAAAGCTAAACTGGCGAATTGATTGGCCGGCTAGGTGGTGGCTGCTTGGCGTGAATGCTGAACCATTTGGCCGCGATCATGCGACCAAGGGAGGTTCTTATGACACTGGGGCTGTAATTGCTAAAGACATTTTTGAGATTAAACCGCCGCTGCCTATACCTTATGAGTTTATAAACCGCACGGGTGATACCAAGAAAATGAGTAAAAGCGCAGGTGATACGGTGACTGCTGCCCAGTTACTGAAGATTTTACCCGCTGAAGTGGTTTGGTTCTTCATACTCCGTTATGGACCCGAAAAGCTGCTTTTCTTTGATGATGGTGCAACCTTAATGCGTTTGTTTGATGAATTTAGCGAGCTGCTGTCTAAGCCTGACAAATCAGCTGGCGACAAGCAGCTGCTGGAGCTGTGCTTGCTGGGTGTTGAACAGCCAACTGTTAGCCGCATACCGTTTTCTCACCTGGTAGCTAGCTACCAGGCGGCGCTGAAAGATCCAGCCAAAACCCTCGAAGTTATGCGCCGGACTGAGCATTCTAAGACTGTAGATGAGGACGAGGAAATTATTAAAGCTGAACTGCAATTTATAGACGAATGGCTGAACCGGCGCGCACCGGAAGATGTGAAATTTGAGCTGACAGAAAGCATTCATACTGAACAATTTACTGATTCACAAAAACAGTATCTAAAAGCCCTGGCTGACAAGATTGAATCTGCTCCCGCTGACGCTGATGGGGAATGGTTTCACAAGGCAATTTATGATTTTAAAGATAAAACAGAACTGGAACCTAAAGAATTGTTTATGACTTTGTACAAAACTTTGATTGGTAAAGACGCCGGTCCGCGGGCCGGGTGGTTCTTAAGTATTCTTCCTCGCGACTGGCTAGTGAAACGACTCAAATTGGAGGAGTAATGAAAGCTATTTTTGCTGCCGGATGTTTCTGGGGTGTGCAGTATTACTTTGACCAAGTGCCAGGTGTAAAATCTACGACCGTTGGCTATACCGGCGGTCACACGGTCAATCCGTCATATGAAGACGTTTGCAGCCATACAACCGGACATGCGGAGGCATTACTAGTCGAATATAGCCCTAAAAAAGTTAGCTACGAGACGCTTACGAAACATTTTTTCCGTATGCATGATCCTACCCAGCTGAACCGGCAAGGGCCCGATATCGGCGACAGCTACCGCTCAGCAATTTTTTACTTTAATGACGAGCAAAAGGTCATAGCTGAGAGGGTTAGGGACGAGCTGCAAGCCGGCTTTGATAAACCGATCGTAACCCAGATCGTTCCGGACGTAACTTTTTATCCAGCCGAAGACTACCACCAGAAATTCACCGAAAAAACCGGCCAGGGCATGTGCCATGTACCTTATCAGGCTATTTGATGGTATAGTTTTTGCATGGCTACACGAAAGACTTCAGCACGGAAAACCAAAACTTCTAAAACCACTGTCAAAAAAAGTTCAGTCGCGGCTAGTGCGGCTAACCAATCGCTTGTTCAGCGAGTATTGAGGCTGAACACTCTACATATCGTGTCGGTAATATTATTTGCTGGCTTAGCTGTTGCTGCAGCGTTGCTGATGCAAGCTGTGTCATTCCCGCTTGCTGTGACGCACCTTACTAATGATGCTTTACTCAGTCAGGACAGCACCGTATTTGCTATAGCCCATCGAAACATCGTTGACGTGCAGCTGCGCTGGATATTGGTAAGTGTCCTGGCGCTTTCAGTCGTTTTGCCAGTCTTATATCTGACAAAATTAAAAGATTATTACGCGAAAACGATCAGCAAGGGAAGAGTAAATGGACTCCGCTGGATTGATTTAGCTGTTTCATCGGCGTTAATGGTAGAGATTATCATGCTTCTAGTCGGTTACAACGATCTTATGATGTTGAAACTTGCCGGCGGGTTAATCGGCGTAACTTGCGCTCTGGGATGGCTAGCTGAAAAACAGAACGCAACCGGACGGAAACCAGTCTGGAATGCTTTTGTGATTAGTCTTGTAACTGGCGCTCTGCCATGGATAGCAATTGGTGCTAGCAAAATCGCGACAGTTCTATATGGAAGCGTGCGTAATCCTTGGTATGTTTACGCTTTGTGCGTAACAGCTCTGGCTGGCTTTATATTGCTTGCTGTCAACCAATGGAACGGTCATCGTCGATTCCGTGGTTGGGCAAATTACGCCGTTGTCGAACGTAACTATGTTCTCATTAGCCTAATCACGAAAACCACTTTCGCGGTTATTCTGATCGCCGGCCTGTCTAAATAAAATATTACACGAACGCAGCACTTAATTAACAGCTGATCCATTTTATTGTAGACTATAATTTATGAAGAAATTGGGAGAAGTTGCAGGTTGTTTGGCCGCCGGCATAGCTCTGACATACGGCTCGCAGCACGTTGGCTTTGAAGCTGCAAGTAATTTGCCTATACCAGTGGAGCCATGCATTGAAGCGCTTGACGTATATAAACCAGGTGGAGTTTATGAGGGGCTGCCCAGCAGCTGTCGCGAGTTAGCAGGGCTTATGGTTCAGAGTGCTCAAGTTACTGTTACTGAAAGTGGGCAACTTACAGAAAATCTTGAGCTTTTCTCTAAGCCGGACGAGCTTCGCAAAATTGGTGCAGAAGTGAATAAAATAAAGCAGGAAGACGAAGAACGAAAAAAGCGATGGAACACCCTTTACTACTTCTTGCTGCCTAGTTTGTTTATTTATGGCGGCCTGCAGGCTGTTAAGGAAAAACGTCAGTTTGATGCTACGACTAAGCAGCTAGAAGCAATAAACATCCCGTCTTGAGCTGATACAATATTGGCACATGAATTATCAGAGAGTTAGGAGCCAGCCGTATCAGCCCGGCCAGAAAACGGCTTTTAAAGTTAGCCGTAGCAAAATCGAATTGTTTAAGCAGTGTCCGCGCTGTTTCTGGCTGGATGCAAGGCTCAAAATTACGCGGCCTAACAGCCCCCCGTTCAATATCAATAAAGCTATCGACGAACTGTTTAAAAAAGAATTCGATAGCTACCGTATAAAGTCAGAACCGCATCCGTTAATGGTGAAATTTAATGTGGCTGCCGTGCCGTTTGCCCACGAAAACCTTAACACCTGGCGCGAAAATTTTACAGGCGTGGTTGCTTTGCATGAACCGACCAATTTGCACGTTTTTGGGGCTTTGGATGACATTTGGGTTAATGACGCCGGGGAACTTCACGTCGTGGACTACAAAGCGACTGCCAAATCTACAGAAGTGGGAATCGATTCTGACTGGCAAATTAGCTACAAGCGCCAACTTGAAGTTTACCAGTGGCTGTTGCGTGCCAACGGCTTCAAGGTCAGCGACATAGGCTACTTTGTCTATACAAATGGCCGGATGGATCTAGACGGTTTTAATGATCGAGTTGAGTTTAGGACTAAGATTATTCCTTATACTGGCAGTGATTCTTGGGTTGATAAAACCCTGATTCAAATGAAAAAATGCCTAGAAGGCGATATGCCAGCCGTCGGTACGGCCGCCATGGGCGGCGACTGCGACTTCTGCACATACGCCCGCAAACGCACAGAGCTAACTCTAAAATCCCTCCAAGCCAAACACTAACAACATCCCAGACATTTCCAGGGTGCCACCCTGGAAATAGCGGTAAATCGGCTAGTAGTTTGCTAACTCGTGCTTTATGTCGTCTAGAATTTTCTTATTTTCTTCATAATCACTGACAAATTTTTTATACAGGGTAGGCTTGTTATCAAAGAGTTCCATAATTTTTTGAGGCTTACACCACTCAGCTTTTTTGAATCCGAGATAGTAGGGCAGGCTTGAGTACTTCCAGTCTTTATAGTGCTTTGGATTGAGGTGAATATAGCGTGATATATGTTGTAAATAAGAATCATTCGATATCATGCTAGCCCGAAACCTACTCTGGAAGAGTCGACCTACTCTTTTGTATTTTTTATTGAAGTACATCCCGTAAGCAGTGCTGACGTGCTGAAGTAGTTTTGTCATAGCCTCGGGTGTATTTTGATAAACAAGCATGTGAAAATGATTAGGCATTAGGCAGAAAGCAACTAATTCAATTTCGTGTTGCAGCCATGGATATTCGCGCTGTTTGTTATCCTTAACAGGTTTATCACTCATGTATCGTTTGAACAGGCTTAGGAAAACAGAATAGTCTTCAGGGTCATGGAAGACAGTCTCTTTATTATTACCACGGTTATAGACATGATAAAAGCTATGTTCTAAATAAACCTTTTCTAAATTTTTACCTGGCATGAACACAGTATATAACATTATTTCCAGGGTGGCACCCTGGAAATAGCTGCTGGGAGGTAGAATGTACATATGCTTGATATTCAGTTTATTCGCGATAATCCAGATCTAGTCCAAGAAAAATCAAAACAAAAAGGCTATGAAGTAGACATTCAACAGCTGTTGGGCTTTGACAAGAAACGAAGAGGGCTCCAGCAAGAACTCGAGAAACTTCAGCATGACCAGAACCAGGCTGGCATAGCATTTAAAGAAGGGCCTCCTGGTGAATCTGATCGCGCCGCTTTTCGCCACCAGCGTGAGTTGATAAAAGATTTGGAGCACCAACTCAATGCCATCAGTCAAGAATTCACGGTGCTATTGAAGCAAGTACCAAATATGCCGCTGGATGATGTGCCAGTCGGTAAAAGCGAAAAAGATAATCAGGTAGTTAAAACAGTAGGCGAGCCTACAAAATTTAGTTTTAAGCCTAATACTGACGCTGAACTAGGCCTGCAGCACGACGTTATTGATAAAGAAAGAGCTGCAAAAGTCGCTGGCAGCCGATTCGCTTATCTTAAGGGCGACTTAGTCAAGCTCCAGTTCGCACTTATACAATTCGTAATAGACAAATTGGCCGATGAAGACCTTCTGAAAGAAATCATCGAGAAGAATAATCTAAAAATTTCAAACAAGCAATTTATGCCAATCTTACCGCCGCCCATGGTTGCAACTGAAGTTTATGACCGTACAGCTCGATTGAACGGCGAAGAGCAGACGTATAAGCTGGCTGATGACGAGCTATGGCTAAATGCTAGTGCTGAACATAGTTTGGCGCCTATGTATATGGACGAGATTTTAGCCGAAGAAAATTTACCTATTCGCTATCTTGGCTATGCCACCAGTTTTCGCCGGGAAGCGGGTAGTTACGGTAAGGACATGGAAGGGATTTTTCGGCTTCATCATTTTGATAAGCTCGAAATGGTAGCCTTTAGCACGCCGGAAACATCCTTGGACGAACATTTATTTATGATTGCCATCCAAGAGTACTTAATGCAGGAATTACAGCTGTCATATCAGGTAATTCTTAAGTGTACAGCTGATATTGGAGCTCCTAATGCTCGCGGAGTCGATATAAACGTTTGGATGCCGGGACAAGCAGAGTATCGTGAATCACACACTGCAGATCTCATTACCGATTACCAAGCGCGAAGGCTAAAGACACGACTTCGTCGCGCAAATGGCGATATTGAGCTGGTTCACAACAATGACGCAACTGCTTTTGCTCTAGGGCGGATACTAAAAGCCATTATGGAAAATTACCAACAAAAGGATGGCACCATTCAGGTGCCCGATGTACTAAAGCCTTACACGAAAAGGGGATATTAGCATATGATCCAAAAACTTGAAATCCATGGTATACATGCCGAAGTTGATAAAAAACTTCACGATTACGTTATTAAAAAAATCGGCAAGCTCGACCACTACACAAATAAAAAAGTGCGTGAATCTATCCACGCAGAAGTTTTCCTAAAGGAAAGTAAAGTTAAGACTCGCAAAGAATGCACCTGCGAAGTAGTTATGCATTTGCCCAAAGACACCATCACAACTAAAGAAACGACTATAAACATGTTTGCAGCCGTTGATATAGTCGAAGCTAAGCTCAAAAACTTACTCAAAAAGTATAAAGACACTCACCACAGCGCCCAGTTGCACCGGCGCTTGTATGCCAAACTCCGTCGCCAGCAGAAATGAGACACCCATTCTGGGTTTCTCATCGCGCCGGCAAAATGAAATACATTTTGGCGGGCTGCTCTTCCCAGAGGTAACACAGGGGTATTCACCATTGACAAAGGACGCCCAAGAGGTATAATTCTGGTAAATAGTCTAAAATTGAAACAGTTAAGTAGGAAAATACTATGTCAGGTGAAACCCCAGAGCCCCCAACGGACAATGAATTACCAAAAGATCCACTATTAGACCTGGTAACAACGCATGTAGATGAAGCAATTGCAGCCGATGATGCTCAAGCTGGCGAAGTTGTAGAACCAGCTGAAACACGAGACACGACCGCGGCTAAACACGTTGATGTTCAGCACATTGCTGACGATGCTATACCCGAAACCGTTATTCAGGATAAAGATAAAGCGCTAGACGTTGCCTATGCTTCTAAAGGTCAACGAGAATATGAAGCTAAAAGTAAAGACAAGGCGCGAAGCGCGCAAGAGTCAGAAGGCGCAGCATATAAATTAGCCGACACAGTTCTTGCTATAGAAAAAGAGATCAGGGACTTAAAAGATGAGTACTACAGAAAAAAAGGCTCACACTTTATTGATCGTGAAGAACCAGAAGCTATCCCAATTTTTGCCAAAGAAACAGAACTTGAACAGCTAAAAGATCTACTAGAATACTCCGACGATAAGAGGATTCAGGACATACCATACGGCGCGCGAAAAGAGATTAGAAATTTCCGTCATTGGTCGCCCGATGTCGAGGAAGGTCGAAAAAGGATAGCGGAATATATAGAAGAAGAAGTCAGAAAAAACCAAGAGTCTGCACGTGGGGAAGCACGCACCGCAGAAGCAATCGAGAAATGGGCTGGCTTCTTGTATGACCATCCTGTTTCTGACGAGTATAAAAAAGCCCATCCTGATCATAAATTTGAGCCTGATGATCTCATGTATCTAGAGCAAATCGTCACTCCAGAGCTTGAGGACATAAAATTACTTGAGGAAGCAATTACAGATGCTCCCGTAACAGTCGGCATTGACGGTTTGAATGAGCAGAAGTACATGCAATATACAAGAATGATGGAATGGGGCTCTCTATCGCCGGTTAGGGTTATGCGATCCGCATACGGGCGTAGCCCGAGGGAGAGGGTACAGATCTTTGGGGCAAAAGGAGAAGTCATCTCAGAAGTCATCGAAGACAAGCCCCCTAAAAGTGAAGCTTGGGAGCAGTATTTGACCATGGTTGAAGATCCCAACACAACTCTTGGGCAACTTCGCGACATATATATTAAGGCGTTTCGTAAAGCCCATATTGAGCCTAAAAAGCGTTGGGCTGAGCCGGAAAAAGCCATACTTGACGATATTCGTAGCGGTCGCGCCTCCGAAAAATAAGGGTATAAGCTAAACTTTAGCCTCACCGCTCTCTACCTTCAGCCCTGTTTTTGAGGTACAATGTCTGTTATTGTATGTGACCTGATCGACTGGGCTAAAGGAGTGTGATTAAAGCGTGAAAAAAATTCTAAAGCGAGTTTTAGGTGATCCGCAGGCTAAAACGGTTAAGCGGCTTAGAAAGCGAGTGCATGAAATCAATGCGCTGGCTTCAAAGTATGAAAAAATGCCTGACAAGAAACTGCGCGAACAGACAGAATTACTAAAGAAACGCCTCACTAAAGAGACTCTAGACAAACTTTTGCCAGATGCTTTCGCGATCGTTCGCGAATCAGCTAACCGTGCCATCAAACAGCGGCACTTCGATGTCCAGCTGATCGGGGGCATGGCCTTGCACGAAGGCAATGTGGCCGAAATGAAAACCGGTGAAGGGAAGACTCTAGTGGCAACATTACCGGTTTATTTGAATGCGCTGACTAGCAAAGGGGTCCACGTAGTTACTGTCAACGATTACCTGGCGCAGCGCGACGCCGGCTGGATGGGACAGATTTATGATTTCTTGGGCTTAAGTACAGGTGTTATAGTTGGCGACCAATCTTATTTGTATGACGCCAGTTTTACTAACCAGGACCATGAAGATCCGCGCTTCGCGCACTTAAAACCTGCAACTCGACAAGAAGCCTACCGAGCCGATATTACTTATGGAACCAACAATGAGTTCGGCTTTGATTATTTACGCGACAACATGGTTCGCGAAGTCGACCAGCTGCGCCAGCGCGAGCTGCACTTCGCGATTGTAGACGAAGTCGACTCGATCTTAATTGACGAAGCTAGAACTCCTTTGATTATTTCGGCGCCATCTGTAACCAGCGGCAACGCCTACGCCCAATTCGCCAAAGTTGTCCGCAACCTCAAAATTGAAGAAGATTATACAGTTGACGAAAAGCAGCGCCGAGTTGTTCTCAATGATGATGGGATTGATCACATCGAACGCATATTAGGCATCGATAATTTGTATGGCGCGCAGAATATTAGGACGATTTACCATCTGGAGCAAGCCATGAAAGCCGAGGCGGTGTTTAAGCGCGATAAAGATTACGTGGTCACGACCGACGGCGAAATTGTTATTGTCGACGAATTCACTGGACGACTTCTAAAAGGCCGGCGCTATAACGAAGGCCTGCACCAGGCGATTGAAGCCAAAGAAGGCGTTGAGGTCCAGGAAGAATCGATGACACTGGCCACGATTTCATTCCAGAACTACTTCCGCTTATATGAAAAATTGTCCGGTATGACCGGAACCGCCACGACTGAGAGCGAAGAATTCCACCAGATCTATAAATTAGACGTGGTTGAAATTCCATCCAACCGGCCGCTAGTGAGGGAAGACCGTCCCGACCGGATTTATAGATCTGAAGCTGGCAAGTTCCGGGCAATTGTTGAAGAGGTTAAAGACCTTAATAAACGCGGGCAGCCGGTGCTAATCGGCAGCTCATCAATTGAGAAAAACGAAATCCTAGGCGAATCACTCAAAAAAGCCAAGATTCCTCACCAGATATTAAACGCCAAGAATAACGAACGTGAGGCATCAATCGTAGCCAAGGCCGGAGAAAAAGGAGCAGTTACACTAGCCACCAACATCGCTGGCCGCGGTACCGACATTGTGCTCGGCAAGGGCGTCAAAGAACTGGGCGGCTTGTTTGTGCTCGGCAGTGAGCGTCACGAGTCCCGCCGAATTGATAACCAGCTGCGCGGCCGCAGCGGCCGCCAAGGCGACCCGGGTGTTACCCAATTTTACGTTAGCACCGAGGACGACCTGATGCGCATTTTCGGCGGCGAACGCATCGCCAGCCTGATGGATCGGCTGAAAGTAGATGAAGACACGCCGATCCAAAACCGCATGATCAGCAAAAGCCTGGAAGGCGCCCAGAAAAAGGTTGAAGGCTATCATTTTGATGCTCGCAAGTCAGTCGTCCAGTATGACGACGTCATGAACCGTCACCGGCGGGCTATCTATGCCATGCGCCGCGAAATGTTAGAGCGGGCCGATATCAAAAAACGTATCAAACTATCGATTGAAGAAGAAGTTGCGGCTCTGGCGGCTTCGTCGCTGCTAACGACCGACCAGTTTGAATCGTATGTTACCGAAGTCTTTCCCTTTGACAACGAAACCTTAGACCGCTTGTTTGATACTGATGCCCTCAAATTCGGCGATGTATTGAAGCAGGAGACTATGGAGCTTTACGAGTCTAGAGAAGCTGCCTTTAGCCCTGAGATTATGCGCAAAGTCGAGCGCGACATTTACCTGCAAGTACTAGATAACCTATGGATGGAGCACCTGGAAAACATGGAGCACTTGCGTGAAGGTATCCACTGGATCAGTGTCGGTCAGCGCGACCCGCTGGTTGAATACCGGCGCCAGGGCCAAGTTTTGTTCGACGATATGCAGCAAACTTTAAGACATGACGTGCTCAGGGCTTTATTCCATGCCCAGCCGGTCAGCGCTGATGAACTGGATGCGCCAACTGACACCGAACTGACTCGTGCAGCTAGGCAGTCAGTTGATAACGCTGATAGGATTATTACCGGCGATGAATTCCAGGAAACTGACTTTGTGCCCGGTAAGGCTGAGCGTGCGGCGGAGAAGCAGGCTCACGAAAAGCGCAAGAAAGCCCGCAAGGCCGAACGGCAACGCAAGACTAAAGCGAAAAACAAGAAGCGCAAGTAGTTTATGAAGCATAACGTATCGGAGATAATACTTAAAAACGGCGCCCGCGGGCTGCTGATTAACTGTCCTGATACAAGCGTGATGACCTTCGAGATCAATTTCCGGGCCGGGGAATATTTAGTCGAAAAAAATAAGTGGGAAACACCGCACCTCATGGAACATGTGCTGCTTGGCGCTAACGAACTAGTACCCAAAGCCAGACTTTTCCAGGCAGAGTTTGAGAAAAACGGTGCTTATTGCAACGCCAGTACTGGTACCTACGATATTACATATGAAGCAGAATGCGCTGATTTTGAATGGGACAGGGTACTGGACTTGCTGGTGACAGCCATTTCTAAGCCGCTGTTTCTGGAAGACGAGTTCGAGGCTGAGTTTGGTAATGTCCGCGAAGAGCTGAACGCCAGGTCTAATAATCATTTCCGTTACCTGAGCCTGGCTTTGCGTGAATCGTACGGCTTTGCTGTGCTGACTGACCAGGAGAGGCTAGAGCTAATGGACAACGTTAAACTCGAAGACATCCGCCGGCATTACAAAAAAACTCACTCGACCAGTAATATGCGCTTCGTGATTGCCGGCCCGATATCTCCAGACCGGCGCAAGATAATTAAGGATCTGCTGGAGTCGATGGACTTACGAGAAGGCAAGGGTCGCGTCGATTTACCGAGCGAGTTGCCCCAAACCTTAGACAAACCGCTTTTTATACCTAATTCAACAGTTGAAAACCTCTACTTTTACATCGATACATTTATGAAGCGTCGGATGCGTGATCCGGAGTCCGATGCCCTTAGTCTTATTAATACCATGCTAACCGAAACACTGTACTCGCGGATCTTGGGCAGTGCCCGTGAAAAAGGTTTGGTTTATAGCATGAGTTCTGGCTTTGGCCAGACCAAAGAAAGCAGCAACTGGTGGTTTGGCGCCCAGGTTATGCCTAAGAACGCACCGCCGCTGTTTGACATTATGACTCGGGAGTTAAAAGCGGTATTTGACGGCGAACTAAATGACGACGATATTACGTCCGCTAAACAATACGCCCTAGGCCGGTTCCAACGCAGCGGCCAGACAGTTGGGGGTACGGCTTCGGGCTACAGCCACCGATACTTCTTTGACGATGAAATCGATGACTATTACAAAGTGCCGGAACGTATCAAGGCTGTGTCGCGCAACCGCATTATCGCTATCAGCGAAGCCTTGTTTGATGAAAGTATCTGGGGCATGGGTGTCCTAGGCAGTGCCAGTGATGAGTTCGTCAATAATCTTCACGACAAAATATCCGTTTTGTGGAAGTAGGCTAGAATAGCTATATGCAAGATTTACAGAAGCAGGCCGAACATCTTGCGGCGGAAATTTCGTCCGCCATCACTCAACTCAAAATTGTTGATTTGGAACAAGAATTATTAAATTTGCGTGAAGCCGCTTCTAAACCTGACTTTTGGTCCGATAACCAAACTGCCCAAGCCAATATGAAACAGCAATCGAGTTTAGAAAACCGTATCAAACCCTGGCGGGCACTTGACGAATCACTGCACGAAACGATTGATATGTTGGCTTTAGGCGACGAAAGTTTGCGACATGATTTAGAAAAACAACTTGCCGAGACAGCAGACGTATTTGAAAAACTCAAAGGCGAGCTCAAACTCAATGGCCCATATGATGCCCACGACGCAATTATTAGCCTGCACGCCGGGGCGGGCGGTACCGACGCCCAAGATTGGGCGCAGATGCTACTGCGAATGTATGTCCGCTGGTCTTCTTTGCAAGGTTACACCTTGCAAATGATAGATGAATCGCCAGGGGAAGAGGCTGGGCTGAAGAGTGCTACTTTTGAAATCAGCGGCAGCTTCGTTTACGGCAAATTAAAAGGTGAGCACGGCGTCCACCGCCTAGTGCGCCTAAGTCCGTTCAACTCTGATAATTTACGCCAGACCAGCTTCGCGAAAGTCGAAGTTATGCCGAAAATTGACCGGCCAGACGCGATTGAAATTGATGAAAAAGACCTGAAAATTGATGTTTATCGTAGCGGCGGCAAGGGCGGACAAAGTGTCAACACAACTGATTCAGCTGTCCGGGTAACACACTTGCCAACCGGCTTGGTCGTGGCGATTCAAAATGAACGCAGCCAACTGCAGAACAAAGAAACCGCTATGACTATTTTGCGCTCGCGTCTGGCTGCTCTTCAGCTGGAGCAGCACCAAGAAAACCTGCGGGAACTAAAAGGTCCAAACGAGCAAGCAGCCTGGGGCAACCAGATTCGCTCATATGTTCTTCACCCGTATAAGCAAGTTAAGGATTTGAGGTCGGGCCATGAAAGTTCAGATCCAGAGGCTGTGCTGGACGGCGGCCTGGATGGTTTTATTGATGCTTATTTGGAGTATACTGCTATTAATGGCAGGGGGTAGGATCAATGAATAGCGACTGGATAGAATGGCTGCCGTTTGGAGCCGTCGTTTACGGGTTGATGTTTGGGATCTTCATTGTGCCTTTATTAATAACTGGCTGGCTTTGCCTAAGAGCCGGCAAGTCGCTTTTTGAAAAAGTATTCGGCGGCCTTACATTCTTAACCCCGGCGGCCGGCGCGGCCTTCTATACCACCGTCGATTATTTTGAGCGAAATAATAAACTGTCACTGTGGTGGATCCTAATTGTGCTAATTCATGTTCTGCCGCTGGCCGCTAGCAGCTACATCATTTTCAAAAACCGTCGAACACTGCTGAAACTGCCTTAGCGCTAGCTTTATTTGTTATACTAGGGCGTAATGATATTGCTAGATCGGGTGACAAAAGTCTACAATCGCACCAGTACGGCGCTTGATCGTATTACCATGCACGTCGAACCGAAAGAATTCGTTATTATTATCGGCTCCTCGGGCGCCGGCAAGTCAACGCTTCTAAAACTGCTGACCAGGGAAGAGCGCCAAACCAGCGGCAAAATCGTCATCGGCGGCATTGACTACGATAAGCTAAAGGACAGGGACATCCCACTGCTGCGCCGCAAGATCGGCGTGGTCTTTCAGGATTTTAAACTTCTGCAAGGCAAAAATGTTTTTGAAAACGTGGCGTTTGCGTTAGAGATCGTAGGTTTTGGTAATAAAGAAATCCGGCACACTGTGCCGCGCGTGCTAGACATAGTCGGGCTAAAAGGCAAAGAGAAGCGTATGCCCAACGAACTGTCCGGTGGTGAACGCCAGCGGGTTGCCATAGCCAGGGCCATCGTGCGCCAGCCAAAGATCCTGATAGCCGACGAGCCGACTGGAAACCTTGACCCCAAGCATGCTTGGGACGTAATAAAGGTTCTAGAAAAAATTAACCGCTACGGTACGACTGTGCTGCTGACGACCCACAACCAGGATATCGTTAATAAACTCAAGCGGCGGGTGATTACGCTTAGTGACGGGCAAGTGGTCAGTGACCGCGCCAACGCCGAATATAACAAGGGAATTACCAAGTGAGTCCCGTTAGAACCCAAAAGACTATCAAGTATAACTGCACGGCTGAACATGTGAGGGGCGATTCAGACGTTAACCGATTAACGCCAGGAAAGTGGGTTCTAACGGGATGAGCCATTGGTTTAATACTCAGCGCCGGATTCTCAAAACAGCCGCCCAGAACTTTATCCGTAACGCCTGGCTGTCTGTAGCGGCCATTGCCGTCATGGTCATTACGCTCGGGATTGTGTTGTTTTCGGTTATTGCCAGCGCCACTTTTGCCAACACTATCCAGCAAATTACCGATCGCATCGACATCTCGGTTTATCTAAAAGACAGCGTCACTGAAGACCAGCGCAAGCAGCTGATCAAAGATTTTGAAGGCATTAGTAACGTTAAATCGGTAGCATTTGTGTCCAAAGAAGACGCCCTGAAGGATTTCCAGGAGCAAAACCGCGAGGAAAGCCCCGACCTCGGCGTCGCCATCGCCCAAATAGACAATCCATTGCCAGCTTCACTGAGGATCAAGCCGAAAGACCCCAATAGGATAGATGAAATCCGAGAGTTTATAGAAAAACCAGATATCAAAGAACTGCAGTCTGCTAAAACTTCTTATTCTGGCGAACGTAAGACGGCCGTCGACAACATCACCAGCGCCACTCGCTTGATTAAGCGCATCGGCGCCATCGGAATCATTGTCTTTGCTGTGGTGTGTATGCTGATTATCTTTAACACCATCCAGATGGCTATATTCAACCGTCGCGACGAGCTGACAATTATGCGCTTGCTGGGCGCTAGCACCTGGTTTATCCGCGGACCGTTTATATTTGAGACTATTTACTACGGCATAGTATCCGCCGTTATTTCAGTCGCGCTCTGCAACTCATTATTCGCTGTAGCCTCGTCAACTCTAGGCGCAAATAGTTTGGGGCTTTTAGACCTCACCTATGCTAACGATTATTTCGTAAAGAATTTTTGGTTAATCTTGACTTTGCAACTGGGAATCGGTATATTCATCGGAGCCGCGTCTTCCTACATTGCGACCCACCGGTATCTCAAATTCAAAACCAGCAAATAACATATAAATGAATCATTTTTACCCGCCTAGGGCGGGGACTTTTGGAACTCTCAAACTTTTACAATTTTAAACAAGGTGTGGTATGTTTAATAAGTACTCTAAAAAACAAAAAATGAACAAAATCTTCAAAAAGCCGACAGCTATTCGGTTAGCGGTGCTAGCCCTCGCTCTTATTGTGGGTATGGGCTTTTTAGTTGGCCCATTAGTTCACGCAGTCAGTTTTCAGGATCAGATCAATGCGATCAAGGCTGAGAACAACAATAAGCAAGGCCAGCGCAATCAGCTTAAGATAGAGGCCGATAGCCTGCAGGGCAAAATTGACGCCCTCCAAGCCCAAATTAGTGCCTTAGAAGCTCAGATTAATGAAAACCAGAAGAAAAGCGATGACCTCCAAGCCCAAATTGTCGCTGCCGAGGCTGAACTAGCCCGCCAGGAAGATTTATTAGGACAGAACCTCAAGGCAATGTATGTCGAAGGTGATATCAGTACCCTCGAAATGCTAGCCACTAGCAACGACCTCAGTGAATTCGTTGATAAGCAGCAGTACCGTAACTTTGTAAAAGACCAGATCAATGAAACCTTAGCCCAGATTACCGCTTTAAAAGCCCAGTTAAAAGCTCAAAAAGACGAAGTCTTGAAGCTTATAGCCGAACAGCAGACCATGCGTGGATTATTAGATGGGCAACGGGCTGAACAAGCCGGCATCTTAGCGTTAAATCAAGAGCAGCGGGGGGCACTGGATGCCGAAATCCGAGCCAATAATTCTCGAATTTCTGATCTCCGGCGACAGCAGGCAGCTGAAAATGCCAGATTATTCGGTAGCTTGCGCAACATCCCAGACACTTCAGGCTATCCATGGGCTGGCGTCCAGCCATTCCCTAACTCCTACCCAGACCCATGGGGCATGTATAAACGACAGTGTGTTAGCTATACGGCCTGGAAGGTCTGGCGCAGCGGCCGGCACATGCCATATTGGGGCGGCCATGGCAATGCTAATGAATGGGACGAAAACGCTGTAGCCGATGGCATTCCTATTGATAACAACCCACAGGTCGGCGATGTAGTAGTTAGTAATAGTGGCCAGTACGGCCATGTCATGTATGTAGAGCATGTTTACGACGACGATTCGATTCTAGTCAGCCAGTACAACTCTGATTGGCAGGGCAGGTACAGTGAAGCTATTGTCTCCCGTGGTACCCAACTAGCCCGCAACCTGAAATTCATACACTTCTAACTTCTTTCCAAGAAGCAATCTTTCCACCTTTTGGTCCGCCAAAAGGTGGGCAAAAACTCCCAGGCAATTCCAGTTCTTTATGACTTCATTGTCAAAGACCACAATGCTTCGGACAATCGTCCGCCTAAAGCGGACTAAATCCTCAGCTACTAGATTGTGGCTTTGACACTCAGTCATCAGGAACTTCCAGAGCCTGGACTAAGACCATGGTCTAAAGTATTTTTGATCTGGCTCATGCTTGCAAATTCATTGCGGCGGTGGTTTTATATAGTCAGAAGGAGTTTTATGCCACCGATTAACCCGGATAAATCTTTTGAGTTTGTAGAAGCACGCGAACAGTTTAAGAAAGCTACTGAACAGTCGCAAGCTGTACAGGAGAAACTTGCGGAAGCTCAGCGGGCTTATGATCAGAGCTTGAGAGAGCTGATAGGTAAAAGGATCCACGTAGCCCGGGCCATTATTTATGATCACCCGGGTAAATTTCCAAATAGGTCACATATTAGTGACGAAATATTAGTAATCGACTGGGCAGGTTTAGTGAACAGCCACTCTGGCAGTCTCAGACCGTACGCTCACATAGATCACGACAGCCGAACTTCACGAGGCGTTTGGTTAGATACTACTGACTACACGGTACTCGAAGACGAAGCACAGCAAGCAATCTAAATTACTCTATAGTGCCAGCACCTAAAAAGGACTTGCATATTCAATGTGCTTATGGTATGATACATAAGACTAAATAAGTCAAACAAAAATGAAAAAAATCAAAACACGCCTCACATCTGTTGGTCGCCTCCAAGTTCTGGCACTGGTGGGTGTGTTCGTATTTGCTGCCGTTACGCCGATAGTCAGTGCCGACCGTTTCCAGACTCAGATTAATGAATTACAAGCTGACAACGCCCAGAACCAGCAAACAGTCCAAGCCCTCAAAGTAGAGGCCAGCGACCTGCAATCAACCGTTAACGCCTTACAGGCTCAGATTAATGGCCTAGAGGCTGAAATTAACGCCAATGAAGCTAAGAAGGCTGATATTGAGCAGCAGATCAAAGTTGCCGAAGAAGAATTAGCTAAGCAAAAGGCACTGCTGGCTCAAAACATCAAGGCCATGTATCTGGAAGGCCAGATCACTATGCTTGAGATGTTGGCTACCAGTAATGACCTCAGTGAATTCGTAGACAAGCAGCAGTACCGTGACGCAGTTAAAGATAAGATCAAAGACACGCTTGATAAAGTTACGGCTTTGAAACTGCAGCTAAAAGCCCAAAAAGAAGAAGTCGAGCGTTTGCTGAAAGAAAAAGAAACCTTGCAGGCTCAAGTTATAGCCCAGAAATCAGAACAGAGCCGGTTGCTAGGGCTAAATAAGAGCCAACAGTCCACTATTAATAGCGAAATTAAAGCCAACTTTGCCCGCATAGCTGAGCTTAAGCGCCAGCAGGCAATTGAGAACGCCCGCCTATTCGGCGGTTCCGGCGGTACGATGGGCGGTGGTGGCTACCCTTGGGGCTATGCCAAATGTATTCATACCGGTAATGCCGAAGGCCCTTGCAGCAATTATGATTGGCACGTAAATGGACAAATTTATAACTGGCAGACTGGTGGGTATGGCTACCGTAACTGTACCGACTGGGTATCATACCGAATCCGTTCCGTCGGCCGTAATGTACCAGCCGGCTTAGGCAATGCGAAGGAATGGGACGACCGAGCGCCGTCATATGGCTATACAGTCAGCGGCACCCCGCGCGAAGGTGCGGCAGCCGTCAGTAACAGCGGCTTTTACGGCCATGTTATGTACGTTGAAGCTGTTAATGACGATGGTTCAATAGTCGTTAGTGACTATAACCGTGCTGGCACCGGCAAATACGACATGAACGTCATCTCGGCTAGCACAGCCAACAACCTGAACTACATTTATTTTTAAAATTTAGCTAGTCGCTTTGGTGTGAGATAATGGGTGGATTGTAACAATTATGCTTAAGTGGAGGGCAGGGTGCCGGAAGAAGTCGAATCAGTGAAAAAAAAGCGTTCGTTCAGCCTCAAACGATCAGCTCCGATGGTTCTAGCCGGGCTATTTATTTTTATGGCGGGGCTTGGTATTGGCAATGGCCGGATTAGTTTTGGAAATAGCCGGCTGTTCAATAATAATGTTCAAAAAGACCTGCCAGCTGACCTAGATTACACCTCTGTTGAGGAAGTTTACGACGCCCTAAAAAGTACCTATGACGGGCAATTAAGCGCCGAGGATCTGCTTAATGGGCTCAAGGATGGGCTAGCTAAAGCCACTGGTGACGAGTACACGGAGTACCTGAGCCCTGACGAAGCCAAGCAGTTTGATGAAGACCTGAATGGCACATTTAGCGGCATTGGCGCCGAGCTGGGCAAGGAAAACAACTTTTTAGTGGTAGTTTCGCCGATTGCCGGCTTCCCAGCCGAAAAAGCCGGACTGCGGCCCAAGGACATCATCGCTGAGATCGACGGCGAACCGGCATACGACCTATCAGTCAGCGAAGCTGTAAATAAAATTCGCGGCCCAGCCGGCACTAAAGTAAAGCTTAAAATTGTTCGGGATAATGCCCAGGAACTGGAATTTGAAATAGAACGGGCGACCATAACTATTCCTAGCGTGACTAGCGAAATTCTGGATGGCAACACCTGCCCGTCTTGTCCGACAGACAGGCGGGTTGGCTACCTGAAAATCAGCCGTTTTTCAGAAGACACCGCCAAACTAAGCCGAGAAGCCGCCAATAAATTCAAAAGCTCAGGCGTGAACAGCGTAATTTTAGACATGCGCGGCAATCCGGGCGGGCTGCTGGACGCCTCAGTTGACCTAGTCAGTATTTGGCTGCCGAAGGGCAAAACCGTTCTGCAGGAAAAGCGGGGCGATGTAGTTGTCCGGACGTTTGCCGCTAAGGGTAATCCGATATTAGAGGGCGTGAAAACAGTTGTGCTGATCGATGAAGGCAGCGCCAGCGCTAGCGAAATTACAGCCGGAGCGCTCAAAGATAATGGCGCGGCCACACTGATAGGCCAAAAGACTTTCGGTAAAGGTAGCGTGCAGCAACTCGAAGGCCTGAGTGCCGGCAGTGTGCTTAAAGTCACCATAGCTCGCTGGTATACTCCAAGCGGCAAAAATATCGACAAAGAAGGCATCGAGCCGGACCAAAAAGTCGAACGCAGTGACGAAGATTACACGGCTGGCCGCGACCCGCAAAAGGACGCTGCCCTCAATTTCCTAAAGCAATGACTGTGCTAAAATACATGTAATGAAAGAGGATCACTTGGTGGCAATACTTGAGGATATTAACGGAAAGTTCGATTTTGTAATTGAGAACATAGTTCCAGATATTAAAGATATGAAAAAAAATATCGCGGAGCTTAAAGAAGATGTTGGTGAACTAAAAATAGATATGAAAGCAGTTAAAGCTGGTGTAAAAAATCACGAGCAACGAATCACAACGCTAGAAATCGCCTGATCCCCTAAAAAAGTTACATGGCGCATATTCACACCGATCCTGGACAACATGACCACACAGCTAGCGGCTTTATAGTACGCATAGAGAATGGTGTGCCTAAGCTTCTTCTGCATGTTCATAAGAAACTGGGCGTGCTGATGCAGTTCGGCGGCCACGTAGAGTTACACGAAAACCCGTGGCAGGCTGTAATCCACGAAGTACAAGAAGAGTCGGGCTATTCGATTGACCAGTTAACTCTACTGCAGCCCAAAGACCGCGTTAAACATCTCACTGGCGTAGTGCTGCATCCGGTAGCGGCTACAAGCCTGACCCATAAATTCAAAGAAGGGCACTTCCATACCGATACTCAATATGTGTTTATTACTGATGAGCAACCCAAATTTGATGTAGCCGAAGACGAGTCGGCTGACATCCATGCTTTAAGCCGAGAAGAATTGCTAGCCCAGCCCAAAGACAAGATGCCGGCCAATATTCGTGAAATCGGATTGTTTATATTTGATACCTGTTTGCCCAAATGGGAACGGGTAAATCCAGATCAATTTTCGGCGTAATCATTTTTAGCTTAAGGCTCTCTTATGCTAGACTGTAGGGCATAAAGAGAGGTGTTAACGAGTGGCTAAAGCGACTAAGTTCGTGTTTGTAACAGGTGGTGTGCTTTCCGGGTTAGGAAAGGGTATCACCGCCGCTTCAATCGGCAACCTCTTAAAAGCCCGCGGTCTTACAGTCAACTTGCAAAAATGCGACCCGTATTTGAATGTAGACGCCGGTACGCTTAACCCGCGCGAACACGGCGAATGTTTTGTAACTAAAGACGGCGCAGAAACAGACCTGGACCTCGGCCACTACGAACGGTTCCTGGACGAAGAATTAACGCAGACTAGCAGTCTGATGAGCGGCCGCGTGCTGCTCAAGGTTATTCAAGACGAACGGGCTGGCAAATACGAAGGCGAAGATGTCCAGATCATCCCGCATCTTACCAGTGCTATCCAGGATTATATCCAGGAAGCCGGCAAAGGCTTCGATGTCCATATAGTCGAAATCGGTGGCACAGTTGGCGACTATGAAAGCCTAAGTTTCATAGAAGCTATTCGTGAATTCAGCCTGCGCGTAGGGAGCGAAAACTGTATTTACGTACATGTCGTCTACATGCCTTTTTTGGGTGCTAGCCAAGAATTTAAAACCAAACCGGCCCAAAATTCCGTGCGCGAGCTGCGCGGCCTAGGTATTGCCCCGGATGTTTTAGTCGCCAGAAGCGAAGCGCAAGCGCCAGACAGCGTCAAAAATAAACTCAGTTTGTTTTCTGGTGTTAGCAAAGATGCTATCGCGCTGCTGCCAAATGCTACCAGCATCTACGGCGTTCCTTTAGAGCTAGAAGACACAGGAATTGCCGACGTTATCGCCAAGCGCCTGGGGCTCAAGATTTCCAAACCCGCCCTGAAAGAGTGGCGGGATGTTGTCAAACGGGCGACTTCTGACTTTAACAAAAAAGTAACCGTCGGCGTGGTCGCTAAGTACATGGACAACACCGACACCTACATGTCGGTTTTTGAAGCCTTGCGGGCGGCCAGTTGGTCGAATGACACTAACATTGATATCAGATGGATTGACGCTGAAGCTCTAGGCTCAGATAAAGATGTTGCCAAAGCCCTGAAAGGCCTAGATGGCATAGTCGTGCCAGGCGGCTTCGGTATTCGCGGCCTGGAAGGCAAAATCAAGGCCGCTCAGTATGCTTTGAAGGAAAAAGTGCCGTACCTTGGCTTGTGCCTAGGCATGCAGATGGGGGTTATCGCCGCGGCTCGCAATGCGGGCATCACCGATGCTTCCTCTGCCGAACTCAATCCAGGCAGCCCAAACCTGGTTATTAACACCATGGAAGGCCAGGCTGGCAAGGAAATGACTGGCGGCACAATGCGTCTCGGTAATTATGACTGCGAAATTCAAAAGGGCAGTCTAGCAGCTAAAGTTTACGGCGCAACCAAGATTGTCGAACGTCACCGCCACCGTTACGAGGCCAACAATACTTTTGTCGAAAACTATGAATCATGGGGCATTCTGCCGGTTGGAATAAATCCGGAAAACAACCTAGTAGAAATAATTGAAGGCGCTAACCACCCGTTCTTCCTGGCTAGCCAATTCCATCCAGAATTCAAATCCCGACCCAACCGGGCCCACCCAATGTTCGATGGTTTTATTAAAGCTTGTAAGCCACAATAGACTAAGGTAGCATAAGCATATGGATCCACAGACAACACCTCAACCCGCGTCCGGTGCCAACAAGAAAATCCTGCTTGTCGAAGACGACGACAGCCTAGCCAGTGTTTACCAGACCCGTCTGCAAGCCGAGGGCTTCAATGTGCGCCGCGTGCCTAATGGCGAAGACGCCTTAGCTGCAACCTTAGAATTTAAGCCAGACCTAATTCTGCTAGACGTTATGATGCCCAAAGTTAGCGGCTTCGATGTTTTAGATATTCTGCGTAATACGCCTGAAACAACCAACGTGAAGGTCATTATGCTGACCGCCCTGAGCCAGGACAGCGACAAAGAGCGCGCCAAGACACTCGGCGTCGATGATTACTTAGTCAAATCCCAGGTCGTAATCGCCGACGTCGTCGACCGAATCAAGCAGCTCCTAGGAATATAAGCAAACTATGCCCCCAGACGTCTTACGACGGGTGGAGCATTACATCCCACGAGATGTAATAATCAACGCCGCCAAATTGGCTGGCTGGGTAATGCTGAGCGCCACTGCCGTAGTCATAGCGAGAGTACTAGCTGATAAAGAACAGGAAACAGGAACTGGTGGCTGGCGAGAGCTTGAACTGCCTGTTCCAAACACGCAAAACGAAGAGCCAACCTAAGTTAGCGAGCAATAAGCCGAGTATACCCTAACAGCATGTAACTAGCCTACATATCTGTTAGTTTGCTGATGTGCATTCACACCCCCACGAGCGGGGGCATAAATCCTGCTTGTGTCTATCTGTTATTCATTCGTTATAGTGTTTCCTATCTTTATACATATAGGGAGTAGGAGGGTTTGGCATAATGAAAACACTAGATCTAGCAAAAATAAGCTATAGACAACAAGAAATACTTGATCTTCTATATAAACATAGATACTTAACCAGAATACATATACAAGCATTCTTAAAACATAAAGATAAAAAGAATACCTATCTATGGCTTAAAGACTTACGAGCAAAAGGCTATATAGATTGGATATATAACAAAGCTAGCTTTATAGATAAAAGTACCCCAGCAATCTATTACCTTTCCAAGAACGCTATTAACCGCTATCGCTATTATGGTGTGCACAATGAGCCAGAGCTACACAAACGCTACAAAGATAAAGACCGCAGTAAAAGCTTCATTGACCGCTGTCTCTTATTAGCTGACGTTGGCGTAACCCTACACAGCTTTGATGAAACGAAAGATCACATACGTACCTGTTACTACTATGAAACAGAAGCAGACTATCTCGGCTACGGTAAGTACCACTTCCTAGCAGATAATGAATATATTCGTCCAAACTTATGCTTCTCTAAGTTACATGACGATGGGTGGAATGAAATGGAAGCAACCGAAAGCTATCTACTTGAAATCTTTGACTTTGAACTGCCACAGTACCGTTTACGATACCGGCTGAAACAATATGTCACCTATATGGACGAAGAACTTGGTATCTGGGAAGACGAAACATTCGGTGATCCAAAGCCTAATATCTTACTTGTATGTGCACGGGTAACTGACTTAATCTACGCCAAACGAAGAACAAGAGGACTGATTTCAGAAATCTGGGACAGAGATGATGAGGATAGACCAGATATACGGTTTACAACTACGGAAAAACTTAAAGATCATGGAATCTTTGGTGATATTTGGGAGAAAGCGTGAGAGAAAACTGTACTTCCTGTTTTTTGAACAGGAAGTCATACTACGCAGTTTGTCAGGGAATTTAGCTAATAATTAACTCTTTGTAGGTAGTACTACCTTGAATGTTAATACTCCCACCAACGCTTGCTGAACTGTTTCACCTTTTGCAGCCACCACTATTTGATCGTCGGCACGAGGTGAAAGCTCTGTTAAATGTCCGTATCTGTGACTATTTTGTTCCAGGAAATATCGTGCGTAAATGCCTACTTTGCCATTGCCTTCGTTATCTAGCGAATAGGCTAGTGGATTATCCTCAGAATTGGGATCTAATACTGCGTCCGTAGTGCTGAAGTAATAAACCGGCCAGCCATGTTCCATGTCAAGTTCGGCACCCGGAGCTTGATCACTTCTTTGCTGTTTTAGGCTTTCAATTCTTTGCAAATGCTCTTGTCGTGTGGCCTCATCAAGCATTCCTTCATCGTCTAATTCCATCATTCTATGGGCAGCAGCTTTAATCTCATCATCAATCGAATCTACGCTACCCCTAGTTTGTGCCATAAGATCATCAGTTGACAAACCTGACCCGACATTCAAGCTTTCCATCTTCTCCGTGTCTACAGCTTCCGACAGCGAATCGCCCTCAAAGCCTGCTAGTAATACATCGGCTGGCTCAAGCCCAAGGCTTTTCGTAGCTTGCAAGATGGCTTCTTGGAGTTTTTGTCGGCGTTCTGCATCAAAGATACGATCAAACCCAGTATGGGTGTCTACCAATTTTGTATAATCGTCTTCTTGGTAACCATGGCCACTAGGGTGAACTAATAACGGCTCTGTAAACGGAAATTCAGGTACCGAACTGACAGTTTCAGCCTGAACTGATTCACTCTCTGCTGCTACCCTTAATTCTCTAATTACTCGTTGAAGTTCTTGCTCCGAAATATCCTTGAGCCCAAGCTGTCGTTCTTCCTCCTTATCCTTATCTCTTTGATGTATTTGATCAACTAGTCTATTACGTGTTTCATAATCCATAGCGTCCATTCTTCGTCTGAATTCTTGTTCAAACTCCTCGGGTGTAATTCGTGCCATTTTGGCTTTTAGTTCATCGTATCGGCGTTGCTCTTCTTCAGTTCTAGGTACTATCGTGCGTGGCGAGACATCATCATGCTGTACTTCGCGCTCGGCATGAAGAACACCATCGACGTCTTCACTAACTTTAAAAATTGTGTCAACTTCGTAAACTACTCCCTCAAGGGGGCTATCTTCAACACTTTCCCAAACTTCGTAGTCGGTGCCACCCTTATAGACAATCGATGGTGCTTGGGTCACAAATTTGTCACCCAACTTATCCGAGCGTGACTCACCATCCATGTCAAGGGGCAACTCATCCGTGATTTGCTTTACTAGGTCACGGAACTCTCGACATGTAACGTCGGTTACGGGAATGGTTTCTGGTCGAAATGATTGTTCTGACATGTTGATTTTAGTTTTTCTAGTATTTAGTATAAGTGTTCAGGATATAATGTAAATACCACGGATAATGCTAAACTATCCCCTATGTCCAAGAAACAGCCGCTCAATGATGATCGACGCCAAGACTTTCTAGATAACTTGCCCGAAGATAAGAAGAACCCTAAGGCTCAAGAAACCTTTGACTCTGCTATCTCACGCGCCGCGCTGCCGAAGCAATCAGAACCGGAAACACTGGCTGCTGACGATAGTTATAGCGATACACAAACTCATTCAGATACAACTGAAGATACTTCCGACTGACACAGTGATACGTGCCATCAATAGACCGCTTTAATTGTGACCAAAAGCTTTCAATAGTGTTAGTATGTACAATTCCGCGTCCGTACTCACCAATACTATGGTTCACACTGTCGTGGTAGTAGCCAATGCGATGTATGGTTCGGTAGACCCGGGCTTGGTCGCTGTAGACGGTCGTGCCGGACTCAATACCTGACTGGAGTATTGGTAGTAGTACACGTGCACCAGCACTGCGAACATGTTCAGCTTTAACTCTGCCTCCACGCTCCACCATGCCAAAGACTATAGCTTTGTCTTGCACGGTCACGTCTTTGCCGCGCTGCCGACCACCAATGTAGGTTTCGTCAGTCTCAACCACGCCAGATAGTGGATTATTGCCTTCAAGCATGAGTGTTCGTACGTGCTTAGCAATACGCCAAGCAGTTTTGTAGGTCACGCCCAAATGTCGTTCGACTTCCTTAGCCGATACACCATTCTTTGCTACCGAAAACAGGAAGATAACATAAAACCAATCACGTAGCGGTGTAGATGATTTATGAAAGATCGTATTAGCCAGAGGATGAATCTGATTGCCACAGTCTTTACACTCAAAGCACTTGCGACCACGAACACGGTAATAGCTTGAATTGACAATTCCGCACTTCGGGCAGGCGGGTATAGTGCCGTAAACTTGCTCAAACATGTATTCCAGACAAGTGTCATCATCTGGAAAGCGTTCGTTGAAGTGCTTAACTGTAAACCTCATACTTACAGTGTATTACAGAGGTTACATGTTGTCAAGGGATAATCACGAGCAATAAACCTTGACTTTTTAGCAATAAAGTGCTAATGTTAAAGACATGACTTCTCCGAATTCATCTAATCCTGATCAGGAACCTATCATTTTAGCTGAATCTAGCCTTGTTCCTGCTGATAGTCAGCAGTCAGAGAAAGATAGTGAAGACCCGAATGCCTGGACTAGAGAGGAATCAACAGGCCAAAGAGTTTTATTCGAAGGTATTCCACAGAAAAATTCACTCAAAGACGATAATAAACTCATAGGCAAGTCAGTTGTAAAGTCGGAATTGGATACATTATGAATTTATCTGGCAATTCTTTACCAAGACGCGAAGAGTTTCCTCAGGCAACTACTATGGAATTGGAACCAGGTGCAGGGGTTACACTTACACCTGACAGCTTCTTAGAAGATGCAACGAAGGTAGCCTTAAAATACCATTTAGGCTTCAGTGCTTCACTGAGAGGTGTGGTTTGCCTCGGTTCAAGTACCGAGGATATGCTTTATATATTTGACAGGGGTAAAAGTCCCGGGGTTGAACTATTCGCGGATACGCCTACAAGTAAAACCAATTCAGTTTTAAGGGACAAAGATCGTTATATAGTAATGACTCCTTTTGCACTGCAAACTGCCAAAGAAACAAAAGAGAACAATTGGAGTTTAAAGTTTCGCGCCGGCTGGCAGAGCTTTGTACCAGGGGAAACGACTGAATTAGGACGAAGCCAAGAGGGAGAGAGTGCTTTAAAACATCGCTTTGCTGCCACTACGTCACGGCGACATCTACAAATGACTTTTGGAGATAGCGGCGAAATCGAGTTAGTTGACCTTAACTCTTCAAATGGCACTAAGTTAATAATGCCAAATCAAGCGCACTTAGCGACTTCTATGGATTCCGCTGATCCGGATGTGGATCGTACTGTTGACAAGTCAGCAGATATGACCGCAGCCTTAAGATTAGGCAAGCTGGCTAGTAAATTCATGCCAAACCGTTCAGAGCGCGAGAGCAAGGGTTTAGAAGTCGGTCGGGCTGAGGTTGCCTTGCATGGCGAAGACACAGTTCTGATAGATGAAAAGTTGCAGTTATTTGGTATTTTTGACGGCGTGGGTGGTCATAACTACGGAGCAGAAGCATCCCAGGCGGCTTCGGAAGCAGTGCTGCAGATTTTAAGTAGCAAAACACACAGTAGCCCTGAGCAAGTGCTAGATGTATTACAACGAGCGTTTGTAGCAGCTCACCATAAAGTAGAAGAAGTTGGCGGCGGTAGCGGCACAACTGCTGCAGTAGTTCAGCTTGCCAACAAGGACGGTAAAGACTATGCGGTCTGGGCCTCAGTTGGCGACTCCAGAATTTATATTTACAATAATCAAACGCTAAAACTGGTGCAAGTAACTGAAGATGAAATTTTGGGCCCACAGCATGCGAATGTTATTACCAACGCACTAGGTATGGATCGAATGAGTGTTCGCCAGTCTGGGATGATAGAACTAAGTGTTGGCGATAAGCTGATCGTCTGTAGCGATGGCATAACAGGTGATTTTGAGCCTGATATCCTCACGTCTCAAGAGATTGCAGAGACAATGCAGAAGTCAAGAGATAATACTGACGCTGCGAACAACCTAGTTAGAATTTCTCGAAAGCGAGACGATAAATCAGTAATCGTAGTTTCCAAGTAAAGCAGATTACTTAAAACAGAATAACATTGACAAATTATACAGCTTATGCTAGTATGTGATTATGTCAGAAACACCAAAACCACAACCAGAGCTAATCACAGGCGTTCCGACACCGGATGAGCTTGCAATAATTGAGAACCAGCGATCGCATTTAGAAGATACTCTTACACCTGGTGCGCTTAAGGTAGTAATGGCAGGCGCAACTGAATCTGCAGTCGATCTGAACCGAGCACACCCGGCTCCTGCACCAGAAACCACTTCTTTGTTGTCAGAACAGCCTACTGTCTTGCCAGAGCCATATGTGCCTAGCGAAATGGACAGGGTTATTCCACGTGCGGAACTTAGAGCTATAACTGAAAAACTTCGACAAGAAGGCAAGATTTAAAAAAACCGCTCAAACGGGCGGTTTTTTTATTCGACTGTTACTTCGGTGCGTTTGACGGTTTTACCTGAGAATAGGCGGACACGGCGTTCGGCGAATTTGACTATGCCATCTTTAGCGGCGTGGATTGTGTAATTACGGGCTACGAAAGTGCCCACGCCGGATCGCTTGGTCAGGCCAGTCTGGCGGACGATAACTTGGCCGGTTTTGACCTTCTGGCCGCCGGATAGCTTTAATCCAAGCCGTTGGCCCTGGCTGTCTCGGTTGTTCTTGCTAGTACCACCGGCTTTTACATGACTCATATTGCTACTTCCTGATTAATGTGACAAGTTCACGGCCGACGACTTGGTTCTCCCGATGATAAATCAAGTCTCTATTGCTAGCGTGAACAAAACTCAAGCGAGTATAACCCATCTCTGTTAAATGGTCAAGCACAGGCAGGTGCTTGAAGCCAGTTTTAGTTTTCCAAGCCGGTATGGCAATGCACATCCTGAAACCTGGTTTGGTCTGTCGCGCGACGTTGCGCAAAAACTTTTTATGAATAGTGTCGACATCCTGGACAACTTCACTTAATACTTCTGGCTTTGGCATGGCAGAGAAAGGACGTCCTAAGTAAGTTTCGGCCGCGATAATATCAATTTTATCCCACTGTGCGGTTGTAGCGTCAGCCTGTTCGACATACTGATTAACAGATGTAATATTGAGCCACTCTAGGTTGGCTTTAGTGTAATCAACCATCCGTGTGTCTAGATCGGTACCATAAATGTTGAAACCCATCAGAGCGGCTTCTTGCAGGATTACTCCAGTACCGCAGAAAGGGTCTAGCAAAGTCGCACCCGGGCCAGGCTGGCTAAGATTTATGATAATTTGCGCCAGTTTCGGCGGCAGCATGCCGACGCGGGCGTCGCGTTTGGGCCTCGCTTGGTCACGGGCTGCATAGGCGTCAATATCCTGGACGGCATAGGTTTGAGCTAAGACAGTTTTGTTTCCGTTCTTGATAATCAATAACTCCCAGCCTGTCGGGCCGGTCAGCTGGTTGTGCAGTACTTGCGCACTGTTGAGCTCTAGCTCTTTGTTCGGGATGATGCGTACTGAGCGTCCGGTGGATTTTATGACTTTTTTGAGGCTTAACCCGGTAGCATTGATCTTGGGAACCGAAACAGGCAATTCGTAGACGCTCAGGCCAAGCTTGAACTTACCTTCAGGCACATACTGCAAATGTTCCGGGATTGTGTCGGCCAGGTACTTTTCAATTGCTGTCCAATCTGTTGTTGGCAGCTCCGTTAGCATGCGGGCCAGCTTCATTGTGCCGCCTAGGCGAGGGAAATCGACATCTGCTACCGGCAGCTCAAGGCCGCTGGCAACCGTGCCGACTGGCTGTAAAATGTTGGCGCCAAATAAACTTTCGAGCTCAGCTCGGCCTAAAGCCGGCTGCCGGCCATGGATCGCAATTGTTTGAATCATCCCATTATTATACTCACGACTCACGCACCACACGAACCGACTGACGAGCAGAGCCCGCCACTGTGCTCGCGTTCTTGGCTCAGAATAGGATTTTTCTTTTCAGTACTCCTTACGATGTACCAGCCTGTACATCTCAGTCCGTTCCTCGAGAATAAATCCTATTCTGCATCCAATTGCGTAAGTCGTGATTTAATTGCTTGGGGTATAATAACCTCTAATGAGTAAAAACCGTCGCTGGAAGTCTATTGTCACGCTTCTGACCTTGCTAGCCCTGGTTACCACCGCTTACGCCTTGCGCGACCAATTGTACGACACTTTGTATAATCTGCAGACCGCCAATCCCTGGCCGATTCTCATGATCGTTCCATTAGCTTTGCTGAATCATTTTTTCCAGGCAAAAGTCTACCAAGGTCTATTCCGAATTTTTGGCGACCGTTTCCGCACTAAGTCAATGATGCGGTTAAGCCTGGAACTCAATTTGATTAACAATGTCTTCCCAAGCGGCGGTGTCAGTGGCTACGCTTATTTGTCGATGCGCATGAAAGGCGAGGGTATATCGACGGCCAAAGCCACATTCGTGCAGATGATGCGCTTCATACTCTTGTTCGTGTCGTTCCAAGTATTGTTGGGCCTGGGATTGTTAATGCTAGCCTTCGGGGGCAGTGCTAACGACTTCGTAATACTAGTTGCAGGATCATTATCAACATTGCTGCTAGTGGGTACTGCCGCGGGAGCTTATATAATTGGCAGCAAAGAGCGCATTAACAGTTTTTTTACCTGGCTGGCCCAGCTGATTAATCGGATCATTCATATAGTCCGTCCTAAACACCCTGAGACAATTAATATTGAGCGAGCCAGGAGTACTTTTACGGAAATCCATGAGAGTTATAGGTTGATGAGGGGCAATTTGGGAGCCCTGAATCGGCCTCTACTTTTCGCCCTTGGCGTGACTTTAACGGAAGTTATCGCTATTTACAGCGTGTTTGTAGCGTTTGGCTACTGGATTAACCCGGGCGCGGTTGTCATTGCCTACGCAGTCGCTAATTTCGCGGGACTTGTCTCAGTACTGCCAGGCGGGGTAGGGATTTATGAGGCCCTGATGACGGGTGTGTTTGCCACCGCAGGGGTGGCCGCATCACTGAGCTTGCCTGTAATCGTAGCTTTCCGCGTGATCAGTATGTTTACGCAGCTGCCAATCGGTTATTTCTTCTACCAGCACAGCCTGCATTACAACCCGCATATTGATACTGAGAAGTTAGAATAAGTTTCTGATACAGTTGTAGTATGGAAGAGGCGGTTTTTTCGGTTTCAGATTTTGTGGCGGTACTCAACCAAACGCTGGAGTATGCCTATCCGAGCGTTTTAATCCAGGGTGAGCTGGCTAACTTTCGGATCAGCAAAAACAAATGGGTTTATTTTGACCTGAAAGATGAATTTTCAAGTGTTAAATTTTTTGGAACTATTTACCAGCTGCCGGGGCCGCTGGAAGACGGCATGCTCATCCAGGTCAGGGGGTTGCCGCGGCTGCACCCTCAATATAACTTCAGCGTAAATGTCCAGTTCATGCAGCCTGTTGGCGAAGGTGCGATCAAAAAAGCCGCCGCACTGCTAGAAGCTAAATTAACAGCCGAGGGCTTGTTTGATGCTGAACGCAAACGCATATTACCGTATCCGCCGAAGCGGATTGGACTGATTGCTTCCGGCGAATCAGCAGCGTATCACGATTTTATGAAGATCCTTAAACAGCGGTGGGCGGGTATTGAAATTGATCATATGGATGTTCAAGTTCAGGGCGAAGCGGCTACTGGTCAGATCGTTCAGGCGCTAGAATATTTCAACAGCCACGGTGATGAAATTGACGTTTTGATACTAACTAGGGGAGGCGGCAGCCCGGAAGACCTAGCCGCATTTAGCAGCGAGCAGGTAACCCGAGCTGTCGCGGCTAGTCGGATTCCAACTCTTGTGGCCGTGGGGCATGAAGTAGATGTTAGTCTAGCCGAATTGGCGGCTGATCAGCGAGCCAGCACGCCGAGTAATGCGGCTGAATTGCTGGTTCCGGACAAGAAACACATAGCCCAATCCCTGAAAACAACCAAAAGCCAGCTTGGCCAAGCCTTGATGGCGACCGTTTCTGACAAACAAGCGGCAATCAGCGAGCTTAAAGTCTCATTGGAACACATTATTCGTCGAATTTTGGACGACACCACCCAAAAATTACACCTAAGGCAAGAAGTGCTTGAGGCCTTGAGCCCCCAGGCAGCATTAAAAAGGGGTTATGCGATTATCACAGCCGGAAGCGGCGTAATTCGATCGGTCAAACAGGTAAAAGCCGGCGATAAACTGAACCTAACAGTTACTGATGGAAATATTAAAGCCGAGGTACAATAAAACAATGGTCAAAACCTTCAACTATAGTCAACTAAATGAAGAACTGAATAAAATTCTGGACGAATTACAGTCAGCCGATCTGGATATTGATGACGCTGTCAAAAAGTACGAGCGCGGCATGGTGATAATTAAAGAACTAGAAAATTATCTGAAAACAGCTGAAAACAAGGTGAAGAAGATAAAAGCTGACCTAGGCAAATGAGTTGGCTTATTATAGCCGTCAGCATACTGATACTGTTGTTCGGATACGTGCTGCTGTTTGGCGCGCCGTACTTGCCAACATTGCGCAAACAAACGGAAACAGCTCTGGATATGCTTGACCTAAAACCTGGTGAAACTCTGCTAGAACTCGGCAGCGGGGATGGCCGTGTGCTCAAATCAGCTGCTAGTCGGGGCCTGAATGCCGTCGGTTATGAACTCAACCCAGTGTTAGTAATAATTTCAAAGCTACACACTTGGCGCTACCGCAAGCAGGTGAGAGTAGTCTGGGCGAATTACTGGCAGAAGGATTGGCCGCCAGCTCACGGCATCTTTACGTTTTTATTAGACAAATATATGAAAAAGTTGGATACAAAGATTACTCAAACGTATGCTGGCAAAAATATCAAACTTGTTAGCTACGCATTTCAAATTCCTAATAAAAAAGTCATGACTTCAAAAGATGCCCTCTATCTGTACATATATAAACCCTAGCAGGCTGGTGCGATCGGCAGTTCATGGTGTATCATAAGCGCTATAATGCCTCCCGCAAACCAATATCCTACGCCGATGCCGGCTTTTGATCCGACACAGCCGATTCAGAAGCCAAAGCGCCACATGAATGGCTTGTTAATTCCGCTAGTTCTGGTAATTTTACTGTTGTTAGGTGCCTTAGGCTTTGGATTTTGGGCTTTTGCCGGTATGCAGGATTACAAAAACAACTCCGACAAGAAGGCTGATGTTGCTGTTAAGGCCGCTGTAGAAGAGAATACGGCTGAAAATGAATTAGCCTTTACTGAGCGCGAAAAGGAACCGCTAAAAGAGTACAAAGGCCCGGCTTCCTTCGGCAGTGTAGCTATAAAGTACCCTAAGACTTGGAGTGCATTTATTACAGAGGTAGATAAAGGCGGTACGCCAGTTGACGGCTACTTCCATCCGAATTACGTGCCGGGCCTACAATCTGGTACGTCGTTCGCGCTGCACTTGCAGGTCACAAGCCTAGTTTATGCCGATGAACTTAAGAAATTTGATGCTGACGCTAAGGCTGGCCGGGTTCAAGTGACTGCTATAGGCGTCGATAATGTGCCTGGAGTAACTGGTGTAAGGATCGATGGAGAAGTTGAGAAGGGCAAGCAGGGTAGCTTGGTACTATTCCCGATGCGAGATAAGACGTTAAAGATCAGTACTGAAGCCGAACAATTCAAAGGCGATTTCAACACGATTATCCTTAAAAATCTTTCATTCTCTCCTTAAAATAAGTCGTTTGCGAGTGCTATACTAACCCTAAGTAAGTGAGAGGGTAGCAACTAATGTCCATCGGCAGGAATACTGATGACGGCGCGGCTGAAAGGCTGTTGCTGGCTTTAGCCGAGCAGCTCAAATTGCCCCTAACCCAAATCGCATTGCAGGCCGAACTAGGCAGCAAAAACGCCTTGGCCGAGGTAGAGCAAGTGGCCGCGAGGGCACTTCATTTAATTGATAGTTATTTATTAAGTACCGAACTCAACCAGCAGACACTACAGCTCGAGCCGGTGTCGCTTTCGTCAGTCTTGTACGATGCGGCGCAGCAGCTTCAATCAACAGCCCAGGCTCACAACTGCGACCTAGAGCTCAATATAGCAGGCAAATACGCGCCGGTGATGGCACATCGGGCCAGCCTAGAATCGGCCATTGTGACCTTAGGCCAAAGTTTATTAGAAGCCCAGCCGCAAGATGAAAAAAGCACTGTCGTCATAGCCGCTTACAAGGCTAAAAAGGGTATCATGGCCGGGGTATTTGGCGACCATGAAGCCCTGACAACTGATATGTTCCGCCGGGCCCGTTATCTCTACGGCGGCGCGGCCCAAACGCTGCCGAATGTTAGCGCCTCTAATGGCGCTGGTATTTATGTAGCCGATGCATTATTCCAAGCTATGTCGAGCGAGCTTCAAGTAGCCCGGCATCATAATTTAACGGGCTTAGCCGCCAAACTATTACCGAGTTCTCAGCTTCAATTGGTTTAGACTATGCGGATACTATTAATTGAGCCTGACCGGATGTTAGCTAAAACCTACAGTAGTGTCCTGCGGCAGGCTGGCCATAAAGTCACTTGGCGAACTTCGGGCCAAAAAGGTATTGAAGCATCCGACAAGCAAACGCCGGATTTAATTATTCTGGAACTGCAGCTGGCGGGTCATAACGGCCTGGAGTTTTTGTACGAACTTCGGTCATATAATGAGTGGCAGAATTTGCCAGTCATAGTCCTGTCGCATGTACCGCCCCATACTTTTAAAGATTCTGTAGCATGGCCGCTAGTAAACGTACAGGCATATTTGTATAAGCCAACAACAAAGCTCAAGAAGCTGGTTGAAATCATCGAAAACATCCAGCAGACTGTGCCGGTATGAAAACTATCGTCACTACTGGGTTGGTGTTGGCGCGGACTAATTATCAGGAAGCCGACCGGATTGTGACTTTACTGACGCCTGACCATGGCAAAGTCAGGGTTATAGCCAAAGGCGTGCGCAAATCCAAATCCAAAATGGCCGGGGGCATAGAATTATTTAGTGTAGGCGACATTACCTATATTCCAGGCAAGCGGGATCTGCATACACTCATCTCAACTCGCCTCAAGACGCACTATGGCGACATTGTGAAAGACATCAACCGGACAATGTTCGGCTATGAGCTGCTGAAGCAGATCAATAAAATAACTGAAGAAGTCGTAGAGCGGGAGTATTTTGACCTGATAGTTTCAGCATTGGAGGGGTTGGATAACGCGGATGTGCCACTGGAATTAACTGAACTGTGGTTTGATATGCAGCTGTTAAAATTAACTGGCCATATGCCAAACCTCACAACCGACAAATCCGGTCATAAACTCGAGATCAATAAATCATATGTGTTTAGTTTTGACGATATGGCCTTTGCTGAAAGAGAGCAAGGCAGCTCTGACGCCAAACTAATTAAATTCCTGCGCCTGTCGAGTGCGGCTAGCCAGCCGTCGATCCTGAGCAAAGTCGAGGGTTCAGAAAAAGTTTCCGTCGAAGCCCTCCAGTTAGTGCGGTCTATGGCCAAGCTTTACCTATATAATTAGCTGTTGCATCTTTGGGTCCACAGGAGTAATCTTGTATCTTGTGTCAACAAATGAAACCGAGCCCCAGCCACCCGAAGATGAACTATTTGATGCTGTTGAGCCTCAGCTGATTGGCGAGCGAACAGTCTTACGAGCACCTCGATTAATAGGTAGGCTGTCGCTAGATGATAAGAGCAACCCTATTTACGAATTGCTTAGGGCTGAGCTAAAACCATGGGATGGCACTGAGCCAATTACCTTTACAGCTAATCAAATAATCAAAATTTCACTCAGCAAGAGGTTTTACTTGCTATGCAATATAGCTCAGCATACTGGGTTTGCAGTAGCGGATATGCATCACTTTCCAGGTGGCAATCACACAGATCGTGTCTATGGAGCAATTGTCGACCACGCGTTTCGGGCAGGACTCTATTCCTTAAGAGTACAAACCTCTAATGGGAATGAAATTTATGATCCGGGCTTAATGCCAGTTGAAATCGGACAGATAGACTTTGATTCATAAATCGAGAGAACCATTCTAATAAATCAAACTATAGTATGATTTATTAGAATTTAGTATTGGGTAAATGTTTTTGGAAGCGTTTGATTAGAATCGCCTCGTTGTCTAGATGCAGAGTTTCCACATAGCTGACAAATTTTTCAATCTCAAAATTGGTTGTAATCTTTTCGATTACACCTCGGCAGGGAAAAGGATGTATCCAGACGCTCTTTTGTAGTTGAAAAAAACCTATCGCACGCAGCTTAGCCGTTAGAGAATTACGTCCAGGCCTATGTTCCTCTGGGATATCATAAAAAATGATACGCCAAGTTTTATCCCAGACTGCCGGACTGTTAATGGCCACATGTTCAAAATCTAACTTCGCTAAGGCCTCGCTACCTTTCTTGGTGATGTTTAGACCGAACTCGTATTCGCCAGCGATCAGGCCGCGTGATTTCATATAGTAGATGATTCTTTTAGCCTCGCGTTCTCGTTCTCGGTGATCCAGATGCTTGAAGTACTTATCCAGCGGCTTATCCAAGGCCACAAGCAGGTTAGGCAAAACCAAACCAGCCCCAATTGCACTACTAGTTACCAGCAATCGTAAGGAAGCATCTATTATTCTTTCAGTATTTTCCTTGCTGCTCATTCTAATAATGTATACTATAGTAAGGAAAATTAGAATAGTTTAAGAGTGGTTATGAGGTGGAGTTTGCGGTATAATCACCCCTAATATGAGCGAAGAAAAATCAGCTGTTTCTATGGAGGAGATTGTCTCTTTGGCCAAGCGCCGCGGGTTTGTGTTTCAGAGCAGTGAAATCTATGGCGGCTTTGCAGGCGTTTATGATTACGGACCTTATGGAGTAGAGCTAGCTAACAATCTTAAGAATGCCTGGTGGAAATACATGGTTCAGCTGCGTCAGGATATTGTCGGGCTTGATAGTGGTATCTTCATGCATCCGGCCATATGGGAGGCCAGCGGGCACGTGAGCGGATTCAGCGATCCGCTGGTTGAGTGTAAAAACTGCCACCAGCGCATTCGAGCTGACCATGCTCTAGAAGAACTAGGCGAAAAAGCTGATGAAAAAATGACTGAAGATCAGCTCAACAAACTTTTTGATAAACATCGAGACGACATTAAATGTCCTAATTGCGGCAAGAATGAGTGGGGTGAAGTCAAAAACTTTAACCTGCTTGTTAAATCTAATCTCGGTAACTTCAGCGATGACTTCGACGACAATCCTAGTTATTTGCGCGGCGAAACTTGCCAAGGTATTTATGTAAACTTCCCGAACGTTGTCGACAGTACACGTGTTAAGGTTCCATTCGGTATTGCCCAAATTGGCAAGGCCTTCCGCAACGAAATCAGCCCGCGCCAGTTTATTTTCCGTACCCGCGAACTCGAACAAATGGAAATGCAATTCTTTACGCAGCCTGAAGTTGAGATGGAAGAGTATGAAAAACTGCGTCAGTATCGTTGGGATTTCTACAAGACGATTGGTATTGACGAAAAAAATCTGCGGTGGCAGAAGCACGAGAATTTAGTTTTTTATGCCAAAGAAGCCTACGATATCGAGTATAAGTATCCATTCGGCTTTAAGGAGTTAGAGGGTGTGCACGCCCGTGGAGATTACGACCTGACACAACATCAAAAGGGTAGTGGCAAAGATTTAAGCTACTTTGATTCCGCGACCGAGAAGCGATACCTGCCCCATATTATTGAAAGTTCGGTTGGCGTGGGTCGCATGTTCCTGGCTGTGCTTACGGATGCCTATCACGAGGAAGAAATTAACGGTGAAACCCGTACTGTTCTGAAGCTTGACCCAAGTATTGCGCCAATCAAGGCGGCAGTATTTCCTTTACTGAAAAACAAACCTGGGCTTGTCAAGAAGGCTAGGGAAGTTTACGAGATGCTAAGCAAGGAAATGATGGTCGAATTTGATGACAATGGAAATATTGGCAAACGTTACCGCCGCCAGGACGAAATCGGCACTCCGTACTGCGTCGTCATCGACTTCGACACCCTGGAAGACGACACGGTAACAATCCGCAACCGCGACACCACTAAGCAGGAACGTGTGAAAATTGATGAGCTTCTATCCAAATTGGGTTAGTAATATGACTGACCAATGAAGGAGTTAAAGAGGACGCAGTTTGGCGATCCAATTTTGCGGGGAAAAGCTCAACAACTCACGGGCAAGGAAATTGCAACCAAAGCTGCCAAACAGCTGATTGATAATATGCGGCATACGCTTGTTTCTAAAAAGCTAGGCATTGGCTTGGCCGCGCCACAAGTCGGCAAAAGTATTGCGTTGGTTGTAATTGCGATTCGTTCTTCCAAACTAAGGCCAAAAGTAAAGCCATTTGATCTGATACTTATAAATCCGGAAATTACTGAAACCATGGGCCGTCAGAAGCAGTTATGGGAAGGCTGTATCAGCGCGGGCAGCAATGGCAAAGCCGATCTATTTGCAAAAGTTCCAAGATACCCTGAAGTAAAAGTTAAATATCTGGACCAGGCAGGCAAACTGCACGAGCAAAGACATAAAGGCTTAAAAGCCCAGGTAATCCAACATGAGGTTGATCATTTGAACGGAATATTATTTGTTGACCATGTCAAAGACACAAAATCCTACATGACGCATAACGAATATCTAAAAGCTAAGAGAAATAAACTGCTATGATTGAGGTGTTATGAGTAAGGAAGTTAAACGGGATGCTGTTCTAGCTTGGACGGAAAATAGCGAGGGGCTTGGGGGTTTGCTGTCGAGTGTTCTGGCGCAAACTCAGGTTATACAAACTGCTGATAACGCTACCGATAGCAAAGCCAATAATCTCATGGCAGCCGCGTTGGTAATTGTCGCCTTACTAGGCACTTTGATTAAAGGCAACACTGGCAGTTTGCAACCGTGGGCCATTGCTTCCATGGGTGTCATGGTTTTAGTTGTCTTTTTAGTGATTTACTTAACCCGAGGCCGGGAATATCTAGGCGCTGTCGTGGATTTAAACGAGCACAAGGAGTACTTTTCTCTGAATAATAAGGTGCTATTAGCACAGCTGATCGAAGATGCCAATAACGCGAACGACAATAACCTCAAAATATTAGACGATAAGCAGAATCTTTTCCGGTACGCGATTATCATCTTTCTGGTTGGGTTCAGCTTAGGACTGGGAGCGTTATTTGTGTATAATTAAGGTATGAATAAGAATACGCCAAAAATTGTTAAGGCTAACAAATCACGGACGTATCGCATGAGCCAAAGATCGGGCAGAATTGTGGTACCCAAACCAAATCTGACGAAACCTTTCCGAAAAGGCTTGTAACTTTTTCCAGAGCTCTAGTTCACACAATCGTATACCACACTTGAAATGTTATGATTGAATCAAGATGAACAACGGCGAAATAGTTGATATTTTAGACCCGAACGGAAATGTTATAGGGTCAGCTACACGCGAGGAAGCGGAGCGAGACAACCTTCCAACTCAGAATGCTTTAGTGTTTCTATTTAACTCGCTTGGAAGAGTCTGGACTCAGCTACGCCCAAAGGTGAAAAAACAATACGGGGGCCTATGGGACATTTCTGTTTGTGAGGGGGTAAGTGCAGGCGAGTCTGCGGACGCCGCTGCGTCCAGGGGCGTTAAGGAAGAAACAGGCTTAGAAAATATAAAACTTCATTTCGTAGATAAGTTCATAAACACTTTTCCCGGAGAGTCAGGCGAAGAACGCAGGCGTTTGTCATGTCTCTATATAGGATTTACGGATCAGATTCCGATCGCAGATAAAATAGAAGTTGATGATTTTCAAGACTGGGCGCCGGCAGATTTGCGAGCGCACGCAGTGAATCACCCGCATATATATGTTCCATCGCTTGTATTTGAACTCGATAAAGCCACCGAAGCATACAAAAACTTAGTACAGTAAAATGCTATGATTGATTTATGAAACTGATTGATCTTTCTGTAAAACTGAATGAAGCTACACCGGTGTATCCTGGCGATCCGGCAACAAAGATTGAACCTGCTGGAGTTTTAGAAAAGGATGGCTATGCCGACCACTATATCTCAATGGGGACTCATGTCGGCACTCATATTGATGCGCCTGCTCATATGATTTCTGGCGGCTTAACCCTAGATAAATTACATATAGAGCAATTTGTAGGTCCTGGTAAGTATATTGCAGTAGCAAATTCTTTTGTTTTGGAGACTGTTAAACAAGCTAACTTGCAAGCAGGGGACATAGTACTTTTTCATACTGGCATGAGTGACAAATATTACGACCCAGTTTATTTTGAAGATTACCCAGCAATGTCTGAAGAAATAGCAAAGTATTTAGTCGATCGCAAAGTAAGAATGGTTGGAGTTGATACTTGTAGTGTAGATAATATTGATGGATTTCCGATTCACAAAATCTTGCTTGGTGCGGGTGTTTTAATTATAGAAAATCTCACTAACTTAGGTGAACTCTCCGGCAAAGAATTTAAAGTCTACGCCTTGCCGTTAAAACTCGATATTGACGGTTCACCCGCAAGAGTAATAGCAGAAGTATGAAAAACTTATCCAGAAGCCGCATGATTGAAGTACTATGATTGGCGTAATTCTGGCGGTATTCTGTGCTATTTTCATCGCCTTTTCACAAATTTCTTTACGCAAAAGCTTTAAAGAGCTCAATCCGTCTGTCGCATTTTTCTTTGATGCGGTACTTGGCTTAATTCTATGGGTTCCGCTTGCATTGATAATGGGTATTTCTCTAGCTGACAATTTTGTTGGGGCATTAGTTTTCGCGATAATCTCTGCGATTTTATCTGAGGCAATAGTCTTCTTTGCTTTATCAAAAGGTGAGTTGGCCGTAACGGCAACAGTGCTTGCCAGTTATCCGGTGTATACGGTTATTTTTTCGAGGATTTTCAATCATGAATTATTGTCAGGCGGACTAATACTATTTGTGATATTGACTATCGCTGGCAGCTTGCTTTCAAGCGCACCGAAAAAAATTAAGCCAAACGAATTCAAGCTGCGCAAAGAAGCTATTTGGCCGTTTATTGCAGCAATTTGTATAGGATTGTCAGATACGCTATCAAAAGGATTTATCAATAGATCAGGAGACTTTAGTTTTTTATTCATGCTTGGGTTTGTACAAATACCTATTGCAATTGCTTATCTGCGGATTGAGAATCAACAACTTGTGAAATCTATACGTAGCACTGTCGATAAGTTAAACACCTATAAATTTGCGATTCTAGGCGGTTTATTCAACATTATTGGGACAGGTTTTTTGTGGCTGAGCTTTTCATACGCACCCGCTTCAATAGCATCACCAATAACAGGGGCTAATGGTGCGTTAACGGTAATTTTGGCTCGTTTTGCATTTTCCGAGAGGCTTCATTATAGAAAATACGTAGGAATAGTCATGACTTTTATTGGTGTTATTGGAATCGCGGTACTCCGTTCCTAGGAATGCTATGATTGAGATAATATGAATGATTTAGAAAGTCGAGTAGCGGCAATCGAAGAGCGTAACGAAAGGGTAGAACAAGATAAGGCCTGGGAAACTAGTTTTATTCGGCGGATTTCAATCACCGCGCTTACTTATTTTATTGTAGCCTGCTATTTACTAGTCACTAACAATGATCAGCCATTTATCAATGCTTTAGTGCCAGCAGCAGGATATTTCATCTCAACATTGCTGATGAAAAGCATCCGCAGTTTCTGGCAAAAATAAATCCTTTCTTACAACCTCGTAAACCTAACTTATGTATAAATATCAAGCTATAGCATGGTATTTATACATGGATGGCTGACCTGGAAATGTTACTTTCAGGGGGGTGTGCCGTGGAATTGCAAACTGCTATTTAGTGCTATTATGGGTATGTAAGCTAAATGAGGAGGTGCGTATGTTGGGAAGTAGCAATGTCCATGCCATAGTGGCAGTAAAGGACTTAAACACATCAAAAGATTTTTACGAAAACACAGTCGGTCTGCAAAAAGTAGACGAAAACCCCGGTGGCATCACGTACAAGAGCGGCAATAGCAAAATATTTGTTTATCCTTCGGAATACGCCGGTACTAACCAGGCAAATGCTGCTTCTTGGGAGGTTGATGATATCGAAGCAGTTGTAGCGGACTTAAAAGGTAAGGGTGTGACCTTCGAGCATTATGAGAATATGCCAGGTGTGGCTCTTGAGGGCGACGTCCATGTTATGGGTCCAATGAAAGCGGCCTGGTTTAAAGACCCATCGGGAAACATTCTCTGTCTTGGCAATGCAATGTAAACCAACGAAGATATAAAAAAGGAGAAGCATGGCTGGGAAGTTGTGGGATTTTAGCGGCTTAAGAGCGCTTTTCATTAACTGTACGCTCAAAAAGTCTCCGGAAACTAGTAATACCGAAGGCTTGATTAAAGTCAGCCAAATGATAATGGAAAAGCACGGTGTTAAAACTGAGCTGATCCGGGCGATTGACCACGACCTAGCTACGGGCGTCTATCCGGATATGCGCGAGCAGGGCTGGAAAACTGATGAATGGCCTGAAATCTATAAAAAAGTTATGGCTGCCGATATTTTAGTTCTATGCGGGCCGATCTGGTTGGGCGACAACAGCAGCGAGATGAAAAAGGTAATTGAGCGTCTATATGGCAACTCTAGCGAGCTGAACAAAGAAGGGCAGTACGCGTTCTATGGAAAAGTAGGCGGCTGCATCATTACTGGTAATGAAGACGGCATAAAGCACTGCGCCATGAATGTGCTCTATAGTTTGCAACACGTTGGCTACGTCATCCCGCCCCAAGCCGATGCTGGCTGGATCGGCGAAGCCGGGCCGGGACCAAGCTATTTGGACAAAGGTTCGGGCGGACCAGACAATGATTTCACTAACCGCAATACGACATTTATGGCTTGGAATTTGATGCATATAGCGAAGATGCTAAAAGACAATGGCGGCATCCCGGCCTACGGTAATCAAAGATCCAAGTGGGACGCGGGCTCAAGATTTGATTTTGAGAATCCCGAATATCGATGAACGAATGGTATTATTAAGGCATGAGAAGACCTAAAGATAAGGGCGTTTATGCTTTTATTGATAGTCAGAACCTGAATGTTACGGTCCAGAAGTTCGGCTGGAAGATGGACTGGCGCAAATTCCGAGAGTTCCTAGGCGACAAATACGGCGTGACAAAAGCCTTTATGTTCATCGGTTACGTGCCGGAGAACGAAGACATGTACAAGCAGCTGCATGATTCCGGCTATCTTATAGTGCTGAAGCCGACCTTTGATATGACGCGAGTACGGCCGGAAGATGAGCCTGGGCACGCCAAAGATCATCCAGAAGAGGACAAGAAACCAGTCAAAGGCAACATTGATTGCCTTCACATGTGAAATGCTTGTGAGTTCGCCTGATTTCCATTCTTGCGTTGGCAATGTGCAAATGAGGCCACGTAGCAGGGAGAAAGCTGCGTAGTACTCAAAGTAAGGGTTTGCAGCGCGAAGACCTGAACGTTTGGCGAACTCGAGACTGTTCAGAAGTGCGGTCGCGTTCAGAATCATCTTTGTGGCGAGGTACGCTCTGCAGGTCCACTCAGAGTTCAATGACTCGCTCCAGTTGGTCGTGAGCTTTGCGTAGCTCCGAGCGATTGGATTCGATACAGACGCGATTCGCGCGCCATCGCAAATAGCTTGGAGCTGTCGATACGGGTAGTCGAAGACGGCTCCAATGGGATGCATGAGGTTCTCGCAGACCTAACGTGCCGTTAACCCGCGGGCCGCTCGCGGCCCGTCGGCGTTAAACGGATGGTTGGGCAGTACAG
>CAYXCB010000002.1:0-62260 GCA_964463635.1 uncultured Candidatus Saccharibacteria bacterium | reverse complement strand
TTCTATGGTGGCCATGCTGTGCGTAACCAGGATAACTGTTTTGTTTGATTTTTTTATCTCCTTGAAATAATCCAGACATTTTCTCTGAAAAGCTGAATCACCGACAGCCAAAACTTCATCAAGCAGTAATATATCGCCATTAGCCCGGATTGCGATAGAAAAGGCTAGGCGGACCTGCATGCCGGAAGAGTAGTTTTTGAGCTTTTGATCCATGAATTGTTCTAGTTCGGCAAATTCCACTATGTCATCGTACATGGCCTCTATCTGTTTTCGGCTAAAGCCAAGTAAAGCCCCGTTCAGGAAAACATTGTCGCGGCCAGTCAGTTCGGGGTTAAAACCAACACCAAGTTCAATAAAAGGCACTAGGCTGCCGTTGATATTTATCTTCCCGCTAGTCGGGTTATAAACGCCTGCGATGCATTTCAATAACGTGCTTTTGCCGCTGCCGTTGCGGCCGACGATACCAAAAAACTCGCCTTTCTTAATTTCAAAACTAATGTCTTGCAAGGCATGCTGGACTTCATAGCTCTTGTGTCGAAAGCTATTTAGAAACAAGCTTTTTAGAGATTGGTGTTTTTCGTGTGGCAACTTGAAATTTTTGCTGAGATTCTGGATGCGGATTGCAATGTCGTTGTTATTTATTGTCATCTTATATATCCTCAGCAAAGTTTTTGGAGTGCTTCCTGAAGTAGGCTGCACTGATAATCAATGCCGCGGCAATGAGGCCAAAAGGCAAAAGTACGGCAAACCGATTAACATAGAGATCACTAATTTGAGGTGTACCCCCATACGTCACAACCGCTCGGGCATCCTGGATAATTTGAGCTATGGGATTAAGTATGAGGATTTTTTGTATTTGTACGGATGGAATCATAGTGAGCGGATAAATTATCGGTATGGTATAAAAGAGCGCTTGTTTAAATATGTCCCATATGTGCTCTATATCTCGATACTTAACAAAGAGAGCGGATAAGAAAAACCCGACAGCAACCGCTACGATTACTAATTCTATGACAAGTAATGGGAAAATAATAAGAGTTTCCCAGGATAATGGCGTATTTTTTGCAAACAGCACGAATATAAACACTACTATCAGGTTAAGTAACATATTAATAAACGACGAAGCGATAACAGAAACTGGGATGAGGTATCGAGGAATATTGATTTTGCGAATCAGACTACCCCGGCCGACAATTGATTTGAGAGCATTTGAGGCAGCCTCCACGAAGAAGTTCCATAATACTATTCCAAGCAGCAGCGAAATTGCGTAGTTTGGGACATCACGGCCAATCCTCAAAAACTTTGTGAACACAATATACAGAATTGCAAACAGCATCAGCGGTTTCAGCAATGACCATAGGTAGCCAAGAACTGAACTCTGGTAGCGTAGCTTGAAGTCAGTCCTGATCATTTCACTGAGCAAGGCGCGATTTTTCTTTGATAAGACTCTATATATCATTGTTGGCCTAAGCCAGTATTATAGGCTACTTCTATCTGTTATAAAAATGGAAGTAGCCTGTCGGACGCGCGGCCGTGGATTAGGTTATACTATGAGCTAGTAAGCGATTAGGAGTTTGATGACAGACACCAAGGCGATTTTAGTAACTGGCTGCGCGGGTTTTATTGGTAGCAACTTCGTTCGTCAAGTCAAAGAGAAATACCCTCAGGTAAAAATAATTGGTATCGATGATTTTTCAACTGGCCGAAAGGCCGAGGTTGACTTATCAGTTACACTTTATGAAGGTTCGATTCTAGATGGGGCGCTGCTTGAAAAGCTTTTTGCCAGCCATAAGCCAGAATACGTTTTCCACTTCGCCGCGTTGCCGCGAGTTTCTTATTCAATTGAGCAGCCTCGGCTCACCAGTGAAGTCAATATCATTGGTACGGTTGCCTTGCTTGAAGCCGCCAGAAGTCACGGCGTGAAACGGTTCATCTACTCCTCTTCCTCCTCAGTTTACGGGGGCGCCAAGAAATTACCTACCAAAGAGTCCGAAAACTTTCCTGATCCCAAATCCCCTTACGCTGTCCAAAAATATGTAGGTGAACCGTTCTGCCGAGTGTTTAGCGATCTGTTCGGAATGGATACCGTTTGCTTGCGCTACTTTAACGTTTTTGGTCCTGGTCAATATGGCGACTCTCCCTATTCCACAGTGGTTTCGGCTTGGCTAGAGGCTTTATATTTTCCCGACAAGAAGCAAGCTTTTATCGAGGGCGATGGCACTCAATCCAGGGATTTCTGCTATATCGACAATGTCGTGATGGCCAATATGTCAGCCATGGAGTCTGAAAGCAATTTCAAAGGCCAGGCTGTAAATGTAGCTCATGGAGAAAAAACTACGGTTAATGAAGTGCTGGAGTTAATTGAAAAATACACCGGCAAAAAACTCGAGCTTGAGAAACGCCCGCCGCGGAAGGGCGATGTCAAACATACCCACGCCGATATTTCTAAGGCCAAAGAACTCCTAGGCTATGATCCCCGAGTAAAATTCGAAGAGGGACTAAAGCGAACCATTGCCTGGTTTGAGTCACGTACGGAGTAACCTAATGACCTCAAAGCACCTGTTGCACAAAAACTACAAAAAAGTTAAAAATTCCCAGAAATGGCAGACAAATTCGTTGTTAGTCATAGTTCATCCTATTTTCAAATTAGCCATCGCGTTTCTGATTTTTGGCTATCAACAAGTTTATTTACCGATTAAACGTTCACGTCCGGGCAAAACTATACGTACTCTAAGATCCCGAGTCAGAAATAGAATCACAGCTTTTGACTTAACTACAATCTTTTACGATATAGCAAGGCTTTCGGCACGCGTCAAAATGTGGAGAATTGCCGAACGTGCATTTGGGCTTGGCCTGGCAAGGGAGCAGGCAAAAGAAGTTCGGGTCAAAGAGACGGTGGCCGTTAGCATTATCAAACCAATACCCTTAAAGCATCGTGTTCACCAGGTTTACAAAAAGGTTAAAAATTCCAAGAAATGGCGGACGAATCTGTTGTTAATTGTTATCCGCCCTTTGTTTATATTGATCACCAAATTCCTAATTTTTATCTACCAAAGAATCTATTTGCCTCTTAGGCACTCGCTTCCCGGCAGAACTATACGTACTTTAAGAGCCAGGGCCCGGAAAAAAAGAGCCAAATTGTTTCTGTCTGTTCCGAGCGATTCTAAAAGAAGTAGTCCGAAACTCGAGTACATCAACGAAGCTAGATTCAATATTTCAGTAATTAATCGCTTAATTAATATTGACCAGTATAAAAAATACATAAATAAGTACAACGAGGCCAGTAAGAACCCCGGTATTGCTATCTATACCGCTATCGCTGGAGGTTATGACACTATTAAGTTGCCTGAAAACCTCTTGCCGAATGTAGATTATTTTTTGTTTACCGATAACGCAGCGCCCGAATCGGGAATATTTAAAATTAAGCCCTTGCCTTACTATCATATTGATACTCCAAGAATGACTCGCTATGTGAAAACCCACCCCCACCAATTGCTGGCAGGGTACGACATAGCGATCTGGATAGATGCCAATATTTTAATCACAGATGACATTTCGCCGATGATTACAGATTTTGTGAAATCAAAAAAACCAGTCGGGGCCATACAGCACCCCATCAGGAATACCATATACCAAGAGGCTGACGCGTGTGTTTTTTATAGTAAAGAAGATGAACGACTACTCAAAGAGCAGGTCGAGCATTACAGAACCCTAAGGTATGACACCAACGAGCTCATTGAAAGCAACATAATGATGTTTGACTTAAAGAACAACAGTTTACCAGGGTTTTTTGCAACCTGGTGGTCGGAAATTGATAAACATACGCGCAGAGACCAGCTTAGCCTTAATTACTCGCTTGATCAGAATAAAATAAGCTGGCACAAAATAATGAAACGCCCCCAAAACGCTCGTAATCACCCGCTTTTTACGCTTGTCCCCCATTCCATTAAGCAAAAAAGTGTCGCGATTTTGAATCAAGCACTGAGTAATAAGATGGTTGATCCGTACAATGGACCATCTTTTGCCTCCATGAAAAATAAGATGGTCAAGGCTCAGCTGAATTGCAAAATTGATGTAGTTTATTGTGTTCACAATGCGTTTGAAGATGTTAAAATTTGCCTTTCGAGCGTGGTTAAACACCGCCAGAGTCCGAACTTGAAGTTAATAATTGTCGATGATGGCTCAGACGCCCCAACAGCTAATTTTTTGCAGAAATTCCAAAAAAAGCATAGTGAATGGGTAAAATTACTTCGTAACGAATCTGCGTCTGGCTATACAAAGGCAGCCAATCAAGGCCTCAAAGCATCAACCGGAGAAATGGTAATCTTGCTAAATAGCGATACGATTGTTACAGATAGCTGGAGTGAAAAAATGGCGGACGCAGTTTTTTCAACCCCAGGTGCTGGTATTGTTGGTCCTCTCTCTTCAGCAGCCAGCCACCAGTCGATACCTAACCATATAGGCACTGCTACGCAAACGGCTACAAACGAATTGCCAGATGGACTCGATGCAGATGATATCAATAAACACTGCGAGGAATGGTCGGTTTCAGGATTTTATCCTCTTGTTCCGCTAGTGCATGGCTTTTGCTTTGGCATAACTCGCGAGACTATTAATAAAGTTGGCTATTTCGACGAAAAGAGTTTTCCTAGTGGTTACGGCGAGGAGAATGACTATTGCTTCAGGGCAACAGACGCCGGTTTCGGTTTGATTGTTGCGACAAATACATATATTTTTCATGCCAAGTCGAAAAGTTATCAAGACGACAGACGAATTAAACTTATGAAGCAAGGCAATGAAAAGCTTCGGGCCCTTAGGGGTAAGGAACGAATTGAAAGAGCAATTAAAAGCGTGCTAGCAAATCCGACTTTGCAGAAGTTCCGCGATAACACATTTGCTTTGTTTAAAAATAATTTCTAGGCAAGGGCTCGTCACGCATTTATTTTAAATGTACGTATAGGCTTTTTAAGAAGCGCTTGGTGGCTCCTCGCAGCCACCGCTTAGAATATTTTACGCGGGGTTTTTTAGAAGCTGGATTAATCATGATGGGGTACTGGTTCCAGGCGCCTGTTCCGGAGGTGGTGGGCTTAAAATTTTTTGACGAACTGAGAATACCCACGATTTTTTCGTACAGTTTATCGGGCGTATATTCTCCCTCCATTAATAAGATTGCTTTTCGTTTTGCAGCTTGTCCGTGTTTATCGATTAACCGTCTATCGTTTGCGTATACGCGCAATGCTTCAATTAATTCACTAGGATTATTTGGATCATATAAAAACCCGTCAACGTTTGTTTCGATGAGTTCTGGGGTACCGCCAGAGTTGGCACCAACTACAGCCTTACCTAAAGCCATGTATTCCAGAGTTACTCGACCGAACGCCTCTTTGCCTGAAGCCATAATGCCGATATCGGCTGGGGCAACATACGGCAAGGGATTGTATTGATACCCAACTAGGTGCACTTTATCGGCAATATGGTACTTATTGATAGCTGTCTGCAAGGAATCGTCGTCGCGTTTATCGGAGTAGCCGCCAATTATACATAACTCGCAGTTAATACCTTCCTTGTTCAATTCACCCACCGCAGTCGCCACGACGGCCTGTCCTTTGGAGGGTGCAATTCTTCCAGTTATAACAACTTTTAAGCTGTCTGGTTCTTTGAATGGCTGCTTGATTTTCACCCGGGCAAGTTTGTCTACTTCGTTAAAATCCAAAAAAGGATAGAGAGTTGTTGTTTTATTTTTGCCTATGTATTTAGCGGCAAATTCGTTAAGAGCCTTTGAGTTAGTCACAACTAACTCAGAAAGTTGACCCATAATTTTATATGTTTGCTGGCGGCCAACTCTAAATTCAAAACCATGGTCCAGATCGCCAAACTCCCTGATAAACCAGATGTGAGGAACTTTTTGATTGTGGGCTGCAATTGCAGCCCACGGAGCCACCAGAGTATTGGTCATAACCACGTCCGGCTTCATCTCTTGGATAATTTTTTCGATCTTGGCTACAGCTTTAGTATTCTGCTTAGCATACCAGTAGATATCCATGGGATCCTCAGCCGAGTTACGCTGGGCCCAGTTAGTGTAATACAAAGCGTGGTATCTAAGCCCGCGTCTTTTCAACTCGTTGGCTAATTTACCGAGCGGCTTTCGGATGATAAACTCTGATTCCATATCGGTGGTTTTTCGCCAATAATCAAATAAGCCGAGCATTGATTGTTCTCCGCCGGCTATATCTGAACTATGAGATAGAATTAAGATTTTCAAAAGATCTTTTACCTATCGTTTATGTAAACAGAATTTAAAGATATGAACAAGTGTTGGCTTGGTATTAAGATACAATGGAGTCTATGACAAATGGCAGCGATGCGTGGGTGGTTGTCCCCAATTGGAACGGCGAGGACATAATTGCCGAATGCCTAAACTCCCTTCAGGCCCAGTCGCATCCCTCGACTATAGTTGTAGTTGATAACGGTTCAGCAGATCAATCTATTAAGATTATCGAGACAGACTTTCCTGATGTTGTCCTAATTAAAAATCCTGTTAATTTAGGTTTTTCGGGCGGCGTGAATACGGGTATACGCTACGCTCTTGAACGTGGTGCTGATACTGTAGCTTTATTCAATAATGACGCCGTAGCCGATAAAGACTGGCTAAAACATCTATCAGAAGCACTGGAAGATGATCCTGTTGTTGGCATAGCCACTGGAAAATTATTAAGGATGAGCGGCCAGTATCTAGATAGTACCGGACAGCTGTATTCCGTTTGGGGCGCGCCTTTTCCTAGAGGCCGCAACCAAAAGGACGAAGGCCAGTTCGATAGCCAAACCCGTGTGTTTGGCGCCACTGGAGGAGCTACGCTTTATCGTGCAACGATGTTGCAAGAGATTGGCATTTTTGACGAACGGTTCTTTGCTTATTACGAGGATGATGACATTAGCTTCCGGGCTCGCCTAGTTGGCTGGGAAATAGAATATGTGCCTGCGGCAACTGCCCTTCATCATGTTTCAGCCACAAGTTCGAAGTTAGGCTCATTTACCCGCTATCACGCTACCAAAAACATCATGATGACTTATCTAAAGAACATGCCTGGATGGCTGTTTTGGAAATACTTGCCGTTATTCAGCCTTTGGATGATTAGACTGGCAGTTACCAGCGCCCTAAAGGGCGGCGGCTTAGCTTACGCCCGTGGTTTCGGGCGGGTCCTACTCAGTTTGCCTTCATTATTGAAAGACCGCCACAAAATTCAACGCAGCCGTAGGGCCAGTATTAAACAAATTGATAGTTTGCTCTACAAAAACCGGCCGCCGCGTGTTCCGACTATTTCTGCTTCCACATAATTAAACCCGCCAGCCCCCACCAGGTGTAAGCAACGGCTTCATTGGACCATATATGAACTAGGAAATTGGTAAATGCTAGGCCTATAAAACTAGCTAGCAAAGCCCTGGCTAAAGGTTTTTTGCGCAGAGCCAATAGTTTCCAGGCAGTCCATCCGATGATCGCTAGGAATAGGGCGAGCCCCACTAACCCTACCTCGTGGGCAATTTGCAGATAGTAATTTTCATTAAGGTTCGTGCCTTGGACATTATTCCGTATTGAGGCCAGCCCGGCTGTGCCTGGCCCATGGCCTAGTGGTTCATCCACCACTTCGTTGACAGATTCCTGCCAAAAACGAGCACGCAGCTCATTCGGATTTTCTAAAGTCGTAGTCTCGTCGGCATGTAAAACTACGTTTTGAACCAAGTAAGAGTCTCGGGCGACGTACAGGGCTGGCAATCCAATCAATAACACTGCAACTCCAATTAAAGCTAGTTGTTTGGTACGCAGTGTCGTTGAAGCTTTTTTATAAGCCAAGATACCAAGAGCAACCATACTCAGGATAAATCCTAGCCAGGCACTGCGTGAGAACGTGAATAATAGACATAGGCCGCAAAGTATCAGAAAACCAGCTGTAGTTTGCTTAGAAGCTTTTTTGTTTAGAAAAAAGGCTAAAGCAATTGATCCGATAATAATTATGTATGAGCCCAGCGAGTTAGGATCGCGCAAGGTAGACATTACCCGTTCAAGATCTGGTTTATCATCGATAAAAAAGGCTGGCAGAACACCATTGGCCCTGGAATAACCAACCCGGGCTAGGGCGTCGTCGGGCAAAGCTGTATATTGAACTATGCCAAAGAACAGTACGATTGCCGCCACGGATAAAACAGCAGTTAGAGATTTGCGTATTACGGCATTTCTATCAAACAACTTGGTTAATAGTAGGCCGTAGAGGAAAAATAGCAAAAAACGCAGGTTATAAACCACTCCCAGCACTTCGGCATCTAGGTCAGTGGACTTTATTGCAGCCAAAATTAAGGTCCAGGCCGCGTAAGCTAGAATCAGCCACATTAACTTATCTTTCAGCAGCTGTTTGAACCACGGCTGCCGCAGGCTAGCTGTCAAAGCTCCGAGGAAACCTATAACTAGAACTGCGTCTTTGGCCACCTTGGCAGCTGGCAGCACATTGAAACTTGTACCTAGCCAGGTTGATAGGAAAATGTGCAGCGGCATGTAAGCCAACAGGCCGACGAAAATCCAGCCAGCTACCCTGCCAGCCCAACCAACAACCGGCAAAGCCACTTGTTTGCCGGCTTCTTGGCGTCGTAGAAGTTTTTTACCTCCGGTACTCATGCGCGGTACCTTTTGTACGGCTTATTCCGTTCCTCGCCAATAAAACCACTCCGTCGCTCAAGCAGAACAACTGGACGAGATAGGCGTTTAATAGTTTGCACTTTATAATTGTACGAAAGATGAAGCCAAAACACATTGTTATTGATGCAAGAATTAGGCGTGCGAGTACCGGTAGGCCTATCGATCGATTGCTTGAATACTTACAAGCCCTGGATACCAAGAATCATTACACTGTCTTATTAGAGCCTGATGACCCCTGGCAGCCAAAAGCAAAGAACTTTAAGACCGTGTCTTGTCGGTTTAGTCAGTTTTCTTTTAACCCGCTTAACCAAATCGCCTTTAGCTGGCAGCTTTACCGTCTGAAGCCAGATTTGGTGCACTTCACAATGACTGGCCAGCAACCGTTGTTTTACTTTGGTAGGCAGGTCACCATGACCCACGATCTGATTATGTTTAAGTTTGCTAGAAAAGGTCGTTTGCCGTGGTGGGCCCACTGGCTGCGCATGAAGGGTTATAAGCTGCTGATGTGGCAAGCTCACCGTAAAGCCAAAGTTATCCTGGTACCGACCCAATACGTCCGCGACGCCGTGGCCAAGTTTCATTTGTTTACTAACCGCAAAATCGTCATTACACCGGAGGCCAGCGAACCGCCAATCCCTGGCCAAGCCGAACAGCCTAGCTATTACACAACTAGCGACTTCATACTTTATGTCGGCAGTTCTTTTCCTCATAAAAACCTGCGGCGTTTAGTTAAGGCCTTTGAACTGCTCAAAGAAACACATCCGACGCTTAAACTATTCCTGGTAGGGAAAAAGGAGCAGCATGCTAAGAAATTGGAGCGCTGGGTTAATAAACTGAACATTAATGGTGTGGTGTTCACGGGTTTTGTGCCTGATAGTGAGCTCAAGTGGCTTTATCAAAATGCTAAGGCCTATGTATTCCCGAGCCTCAGCGAGGGGTTTGGCTTGCCAGGGTTAGAAGCCATGGCTCACGGCTGCCCAGTTGTAAGCAGCAATGCAACATGTTTGCCGGAGGTGTATGAGGATGCGGCTCACTATTTTGATCCAGAAAACGTAGAAGAAATGGCTGCTAAGATTGCTGAAGTTATTGATGACGATAAACTAAGACAGAAGCTGGTGGCCAAAGGCTACGCTCAGACTAAAAAGTTCTCTTGGAAGCGCATGGCCGACGAAACCCTAGAAGTCTACGAAGCAGTGCTAGACACTGCAGCAGCTCGCAAACAGTAGTTAGTAGATGGGAGTTGGCTATTTCTTGTAAACTTCTCGCCTGTGTTGTACTCGTAGAATGGTAATGCTGTCTTTATTTACATCAAAGACCACCCTATACGTGCCGATGCGCCACCTGTAGTTAGCCTCATCCTCGCCTGCAAGCTTGATTGCGTAATCAAGCGGGTTACTCTGTGACATAAAGAACTTTAGCTTTTTAATTATTCGCTTCTGACTTACGATATCAATTTTCTGTATATCTTTATTAGCTTTAGGCTTAAAGACGAGCTTAAATTGACCCATTATTCCTGGTTCCAAAGCTCCCCAAAAACTTCTTCTGGCGAGTAAACCTCTTTCTCAGCTCGTGCTTCAGCAATACTTTTTAGATATTCTGGGTCTTGGGCAGCTAGATAATCTTCATAAGCATCAACATCAATCATAACTACGCGGTCTTTGCCACGTTTTTTTACTATCAGTGCCTGTCCGCTAGTTACAGCATCCATGGCATCGCTTAGGTTGTTTCTAAGTACTGTCGCGTCAATTGTTTTAATTGTCATAATATTTTCCTAACTTTACATTTGGATTGTACGTTACAAGTGTACGTTTGTCAATACCTTTCTGGACGTTGTCCTTAATCCCATCACTAGACGTCCGATCGGATGTATAATGATGGGATGAGTAATGCCACTAAGCCAAAGTCTTCCTTGCATATATTGCTCAAAGCGCTGATCCCCTACACTCGCGAGAACATTCAACTAAGCTTCCACCCGCATAAGTTTTTTAATGACCTGGAGCGCCAATCAGGTTTCAAGCAAGAATCATTAAAAAATACATTTCGGAAAGCTAAAAAAGACGGCTTAATAAAAACCGAGGATAGCCTGTTAGAAATAACGGCGAGCGGTTTGAGAGAACTGCAGCCCTTTGAGCCAAAGAAACTTATTGGTACTGCTAGGCTTATGGTCATCTTTGATATACCAGAAGAAAACGCCCGGATGCGCCGCAGGTTTCGACTACTCCTGCGTGAATGGCATTTTTCCCAAGCGCAAAAGAGCGTTTGGATAAGCGATTTCGATTACAAGAAAGAGCTCGTAAGAGCAATTGAGGAACTAGGGTTAAAAAAATGTGTCCAGGTTTTTGAATGCGCTAGACTGTATCCCAAATAGTTCCATCATTAAGAGTCCGATCGGACGTCTAATGATGGTTGAATGATTTTTGGTCTATTCGGATTCGTCGGAAGATGCTTGAGGGGAGTCTTCGGGAGTTGGTTTGGTTGGTTTGTCGGCTTCGGGTTTTAGGACGACGTGGCGGTCTGGGCCTTCGCCTTCGGACTCAGTGATTAGTCCTTCGTCGCTGGCCATTTTGTGGACCGTCCGGCGGTCGGCGGCATTCATGGGCTGGAGGTGTAGGGGCTCACCGGTTTCTTTGACTTTAGCTACCCATTCCTCGGCTACTTTGACGAGACGGTCGGCCCGTTGCTTCTTGTAGTCAGCAATGTCGATGTTTACCCGAGTGACCGCAAAGCCATTGTTGCGCAGGGCATTACTGACCATAAATTGCAGGGCTCGCATAGTGTCGCCACGCTGGCCGATCAGAAAGCCGTTCAGGTGGGTGCTGGGTACATGCAGCTCAATAACTTCGTTATCCTCGGTCGTGGCGTAAATATCGGTGTTCAGGCCAAAAAAGGACAGCAGGTCCTCTAGGTACTTTTTGGCATACAAAATTGCCTCGTCCACTGAGATGCTGGTTACTTCGACTTCGTCACTCATCGTTTCTTCCTCTTAGATTTAGAGGTTTTCTTTTTGGTTTTCTTAGGCGGAATGACTTCGCCCTCGATGACGGTTTTGCCGTTTTTGTTTGCTAGAGTAGCAAGTTCAGTTTGGTCCTGGCCTAATACCCGCGATTGCTGCCAATAGGCTACGACCCCGCCGACAAACCAGTACAAGCTCAGGGCAGAGGGCAGGCCGATTGTAAAAACAAAGATCATGATCGGGATGAAATATTGCATGCTGCGGCCGACAGCAGCATTGGTTTCGCTAGAATCGGCTTGTTTGCCTTCGGAAGCGTCCTTTAGAATCTGTTTGAGCCCCCGAGCGTCTTGGTCTTTCGGCATTAGCTGCTTGCTTTGGAAAAACTGGGAGGCTGCGCTGCCAGCTACTAGGAACATGGCCGGCCAGTAAATTTGACCGTTGCTAACAGCGCTGCGAGACAGATCAATAACTCCAAATAATGTGTCGTCAAACTGATTGATGTCAAACGAGAGTGTTTGCAGCCAGCTCAGACCCCTGAGCCACGAATAAGAGAAGTCGATGATAGCTTGCGGATCCTTAATAACCCGGTTCAAACCGGAATAAAGACCAATTAAGATGATTAGCTGGACGATCAGGGTGCCGATGGGCGCGAAAGGATTGATGCCGCGCTCTTTGTAGAGCTCCATGGTCATCAGGTTCAGTTTTTGTTTATCGCCTTTGGCGGCGGCCTTGATGCGCTTGAGTTCGGGTTGCAGCGCCCGCATAGCTTTGGTCTGGTGCAGCTGTTTTTTAACTACCGGCCACATCAAGAAGCGGATCACGATCGTAAATAGAATAATAGCCAAGCCAAAATTATGGCTCGGCAGCAGGGCATAGATCAGCACCAAGAGGTTGAAAATCGGTTTTACAATCAATAACTCAAACATGATTCACTCTATGATAACATGCGCGACCGCTGTTAAAGCTAAAGCCTACCTATCCGTTAGTTAATAATGTCCGCTTCGCGAAGCTGAGCCTGGACTAGACGCTTTAGATCATCAGCCGGCAATTCGGCGACTTGCTCGTGAAACACCGTATAAACAATGTCGTATGGGGCTTTAAACTGGGGTTCAAGCTGTCTGACTGCCTCATATAGACGGCGGCGGATCCGGTTGCGGACCACGGCTGATTTGTGGACTTTTTTGCTGACGACCACCGCCAGGCGGTAGGAATTGCGCTTAGGATTGGGCGTAAACTTAATAGCTGTCAGCGGCCCGCGGACAGTTTTGCCGTTCCGGTAAACAAACCGGAGCGATCCGTAGCCGTGAAACCGATGGAACTTGGAAATCATCTGCCCTGCCCTTACTCATTTGACAAACTGCTGTTAAAATTACAAAACAATATTTAATTAGGCGCTGAGCTTGTGGCGGCCCTTGAGCCGCCGGCGGCGCAGCACGTTCTGCCCTGCCTTAGTGGCCATGCGCGCAAAAAAACCGTGCTCGCGAGCCCGTTTGCGCTTCTTGGGTTGAAATGTTCGTTTAGGCATCTTCTATTACTCCTTAATATCTTCCGGATCTGGACACGCCTGATAGCTCGGGCGCCTATTGCTTCGCCTTACATTATACGATGAAACGGTGTTTGACCCTAAAGGGTCCAGGCTGGCGTGATTTTGACAATGTTTACCCACTTATCTTAACAAGTTATCCACCTTACACCAAATATTTTCCACAGATTTAACAGAGGCCACAAATTTGTGTGTATAAAAGCCTATCTGTTTCGTGTGATTTTGATCACTCATCTCTTTAATGCCTGATTGCTTGTGGAAAAGTCCGGGATTTTTGTTATAGTAGATCCACTAAGGTTCGAGATGGAGAGGGTTTTATGCACGATAAGCTGTGGCAGGCAGTGTTAGGCGAAATTGAGTTAACAGTTTCGCGTGGCAGTTTTGTGACGTGGTTCAAAAACACCCGCCTGCTCCGTCACAAAGACAATATATTAGTAATCGGCGTACCGAATGTCTTCATAAAACAGCAACTGGAGCGCAAGTTTAACCAACTGATCGCCGACACACTAGCTAAAAACGGCTTAACCCCTGAGAAAATCGAATACAAGATCCACTCGGCGATTACTTTGCCGAAAAAAACTGAGGAAGAGCCGCTGGTGCTTAATAACGCTAGCAGTGGGCATGAAAAGGGCCAGGCACCGCCGGCCACGACTACCCTGACCCACACTTACCGCCAAGGCCTGAATGAGCGCTATACTTTTGAGTCTTTTATCGTAGGCTCAGGCAACGAACTAGCGTACGCCGCCTGCCAGGCCGTAGCCCAAAACACCGGCACTAAGTACAACCCGTTATTTATTTACGGCGGTGTCGGGATTGGTAAAACCCATTTGATCCAAGCTGTGGGCAACGCCGTGGTCGCCAACAACCCCAGCGCCCATGTGGTGTATGTTTCGACTGAGCAGTTTGTCCAGGAGTTCTTAGATGCTATCCGTTACAAGAAAAATACTGATTTTGCCGGCTATTACCGCAGTGCTGATGTGCTGATTATTGATGATGTCCAGTTTATAGCCGGCAAAGAAAAGACCCAGGAAGAATTTTTCCATACCTTTAATGCCCTGCACCAAGCTAACAAACAGATTATCCTAAGCAGCGATAAGCCGCCACGTGATATCCCGACCCTGGAAGAGCGTTTGCGTAGCCGCTTTGTGATGGGTATGGCAATTGATATGCAGAATCCTGACTTTGAAACCCGCTGCGCCATCGTCCAAACCAAAGCTGGCGGCCACGACGTCACCTTGCCACCGCCAGTGGTGGAGTTTCTGGCTAACCTGGTACAGACCAACATCCGCGAGCTGGAGGGTGCCCTCAACCAATTGTTAGCCTTTTGTGAAATGCGCGGGCTTGAACCCGACTTAGGTATAGCTACTAGCTTGCTGGGCGCCGGCAAAGCCCGGCCGAAACACATTAGTGCCAAACAGATCATTGAACGTACTGCCAAGCATTTCCAGATACAAATGGAGGATATCTTAGGCCCGAAGCGCGACAAAGACATCGTGGTGCCGCGCCAAATTGCTATGTACATGCTCAGGAGCGAGCTACACCTGAGTTTCCCTAAAATTGCCCGCGAACTAGGCCGCAAAGACCACACTACCGCTATACACTCGGTTGATAAGATTGAAAAAGAAGTAAGCTACGATGCCGACATCAAGGCGGCAATATCAGAAATCAAGGACCGTCTCTATGCGTAAAACCTGTGCAGAGACTGCGTATAAGTTGCGCGATGGTTGTGGACGTTTTGGGCTGTTTACCCACAGTCCTAAACTTGCTCAGCCCTATAGTGGTATAAGTCAGCAGTTTGTACACTATTTGTACCCAGCCAAGCAGCAGTTTGTACCACTATCATTTCGTCTATATTTACCCCTGTTAGTAGGTTGGTTTTACCCATCTTCCACAGGCCCTATAGTAACTACTACTAATTAATACATATATAGTAAGGAGACATATAAATGAAGCTGCAAGTCACCCAGGAAAACCTAAGCAAAGCCCTAAATACCGTGGCTCGGGTGGCTAATAGCCGCGGTACCCTGCCGATACTATCAAACGTCCTACTTAAAACAGTTGATAACCGCCTCAGCATTGCCGCGACCAACCTCGACATCGCAATTACTCATTTCATTGGCTCCAAACAAACCAAAGAAGGCGCTATTACTGTCCCTGCCCGCTTGATGCAAGATTTTGTCAGTAGTTTACCGTCCGGCATTATTGAACTGAAACTCGAAGACAACAAACTCAATATCACCACTGATAAATATGAGTCGACGATCAACGGTATTTCGGCGGAAGACTTCCCTGTTATGCCGGCCATTGCCGGCGGCCAAAACTGGACTATACCAGGCAAGGTCCTCAAACACGGCTTGCAGCAAGTTATTGTAGCTGCCTCGTCGGACGAAGCCCGGCCCGTCCTAACTGGGGTTTATTTCCATACTTTTGAAAACAAGCTTTATGCCGTCGCAACTGACAGCTACCGTTTAGCCGAAAAACAGCTGATGAAAGCACCTGGCGATGTAAAGCTGTTAATACCCGCTAGCGCCATGCAAGACTTGCTAAGAATCCTAGGCGACCACGATGAAGAGGTAGAAGTTACCCACGACGACCAACAGGTTTTGTTCAAAGTCGGTGACGTTGAATTAGTCGCCCGGCTAATTGAAGGCAACTACCCTGACTATAGAAAGCTGATACCCGAAAACTTCGCGACTTCGGCTACGCTGAAACGAGCCGAACTAGTCAATATAACCAAAGTCTCGAGCCTGTTTGCCCGCGAAAGCGCCGGCAGCATCACTATTAATGTCGAAAAAGACCAGGTTAACATCCACTCAATTGCGTCTCAACTAGGTGAAAACACCTCAAGCGCCACGGCCGAAGTAGTTGGCGAGGGTTCAATTACTATTAACTCTCGTTACTTGCTCGACAGTTTAAACGTACTCAGTGGCGACACGGTTACTTTTGGTTTTAACGGTAAGCTGGAAGCTAGCTTGCTACAAGACCCTAAAGAGCCTGATTATTTGCACATCATTATGCCGCTCAAATCTTAGATTTGAGCAAGTCGAAAGTAACAAGTAAAAAGTGTAAAGTTAAGACATGACGATAAACTCTTTTGAAGAAGTAATAGCCTGGCAAAAAGCAAAAGAGTTAACAAAACTGATCTATTTCGAATGTAAGGTAATTAGAGATGCTGGTTATAACTCTCAACTTCAACGGGCAAGCGTTTCGATTATGAATAATATTGCCGAGGGTTTTGAGAGAAGAAGCAACAAAGAACTCAAACAATTTCTGTTCATCGCAAAAGGTTCTTGCGGCGAAGTGCGCTCTATGGTTCGTCTGGGCGAAGAACTGGGCTATATCGAACAAAAAAGTGCCAAGCAGCTTATAGATCTGGCTATTGAAACATCCAAACTTCTTTCTGGATTTATAAAGAGCCTATGACTTTAGACTTTAAGAACTTTATGGACTTTATACTCATATGATCAGCGACATTCGCTTGCAGCACTTTCGCTCCTACCAGGACGAAACCTTTGAACTCGATCCCGGCGTTAATATAATTGTTGGCCCGAACGCCAGCGGCAAGACCAACCTACTAGAAGCTCTGCTGGTGGCTTCAGCGGGCGGCTCTTACCGGGTTCGCGACCCCGAGTTGATAAGACACGGCCAAAGCTGGTCTAGGCTGGACAGCCACGGCGAGAATGGCTCCAGGACGGTTAAGCTGGAAGCGGTTGAGGGCACGGCTCGAATCAAGAAATCATTCATTGTCGACAATCATCCATACATACGGCTGCCGCTGCATAAAACCCAGCCAGTCGTGTTGTTTGAGCCCAACCATTTGCAACTACTGCACGGCTCGCCGGAGCACCGCCGGGAGTTCCTGGATAATCTACTAGAACAAACTATTGGCGGCTTTGGAATTGTTCGCCGCCAATACAAACGGGCACTGGCTCAGCGCAATGCCCTGCTCAAGCAAAACCCTAATCAGGCTAACCAACAGCTGTTCGCTTGGAATATTCGCCTGAGCGAACTGGGCGGCCAAATAGCTGCTAGGCGCATAGAACTGGTGGCCAAACTGAACGGTTCGGTGCAAAAACTTTACCGCCAACTGTCCAAGACCAAAGCCAAGCTCGAGATTAGCTATCAAAGTTCTTGCGGCACGGAGAACTACAGCTCGAAACTACTACACAAACTAGACCAAGGCAGTGAGCTAGACTATCAGCGTGGCTTCACGGCCTACGGCCCGCACCGGGACGATTTGCAGGTTTCCTTAAATGGCTACCTTGCTGACGACGCAGCTTCCAGGGGCGAAGTACGGACGATGGTTTTGAGCCTAAAGATTGTCGAAATGCAGCTAATTGAAGCAGCCCGCGACCAGCGGCCCATCTTGCTACTGGATGATGTTTTTAGCGAGCTTGATGGCTCCAGGCGACGGGCCCTAACCGACTTTTTAAGCGGCCATCAAACGTTTATAACCACTACTGACGCCGACGTCGTGGTCCAGCACTTCATGGACCGCTGCCACATCATCCCCCTAAGGTAAACCGCCAATTCCAAGGACGGTTCTTGGAAACTAGAAATTAGGTGTCCCGACACTTGCGCTTAAGATAGGTCTCCCAAGGCTACTTTACGGTGATGGTTTGCAAGAGCGGGACATTATCGAAATGTTTGTCAGCAGTTGCTAGCGGACAGCCGTACTGCAAGCAAAGTGCCGCGATCCAGAGATCGTTAGCGGGTATGGGCGTCCCCTTGCTCCTGAGTTCGGCGTGTAGTTGGGCGTATACGGTAGTTGTTTTCTCGTCGATATTCAGGACTTTCACGCGCTGGTTTCTCAGGAATTCAGTCAACCGACCTTCATTAACCGCTTTTCTATTACCGAGTTCGAAGCCAAAACGGATTTCTCCAATAACGATAACAGGTAGAGCAATAATATCCTCAACACGCACTAATTGTTCCAATGATGCATTACCGGCATCCAAGTCACTATACGCGTTCGTATCTACGGCTATCACGTCCACATCTCTGGGTCAATTTTTCTTTGCTCGCGCAGTGCTTCATCGAATGCCTGCTTGTCGATCATGCCACTGCCGAAGAACCAATCGAGATCATGATACTCTTTGGCGTCTTTGTCTACGCCGGCGGCGTCCTTGAGAGCATCCACTAGCGTTGTGTTGAAACTCTTGCCTTGCTTGCGTGCGCGGTTGCGCAGGGCTTTATCCACCGTTGAAGGGATGTTGCGTATCGTATATTGTATACTTTTCATGCCTACAGTATACATAGTATTGTATACAAAGTCAACACTGAAGTTGATGCGGCCATCAAACGTTTATAACCACTACTGACGCCGATGTCGTGGTTCAGCACTTCATGGACCGCTGCCACATCATCCCTCTTGGCTGATTATTAAAGCCCGGGTTCCGACGCTGTCTCTCGCCACTGCTTGCTTAACTGGTTGATATCGCAGTCACACTGGTCTTCAAACAAGACCAAAGAAGCGGAGATAATATCCGTATCGGCAGCAGAGTCATAAAAGATCGTTAACTGATTAGCCCGAATATTATATTCGTAGCCATATAGACCAATAGTGGACTTAACAATCGGCAGCTTGGCGGGTGCTTGTTTTTTGATAAAATCGCCCTCGCCGTATAAGACAAGCTGATTGTTCGTGGTGATTGCGCCAATCAAACTAAAATCGCCCTTTAATATATGCAAGGAGCTAACCGGACCTGTTACTTTGTTGCCCGACTGGTCAATAGCAATACCAAACTGTTCTTCCGTTACGAGGTTGCTTAACTCGATCCGTGAAGGCCTACTTAGCTCTGGTACGCTTAAAACAAAACCTTTGCTTACAAAAAAGATAGGATATGGCAGGGTCAAAGTTTGTTTCTCTCGGCTATCCACGCGGATAATATCTACCTTTGTCGGCGGTTTTTCTGTCGTTTGGCTCGCGGCTATTCCCCCCTCTTCGCCAACTTCACTTTCATTTATTGGCGACAAAACCAAGCGACCGCTCGTTCTGTCCAGCCAGACTTCGCCAACGTTTGATGCGACTTCGTCCGTCGCGCCTCCGTAGTGAATATATACCTTCCCTCGGAAGTCTCGCATTACTATTCTGCCCTCTAACGCTCCTACAAAAGAGGTTGCCGCTAATCCATCAGCAACAACTTTTGGCTCCGCGGTTCCCTTAATGGAAACTAGCTGCTGCTTGCCCCCCGACTGGTTCACGAGCAGATAAATTTGCTCCCCATCGACTAGGCCGTCGGCGATCGTATCTTGGTTTTGCAAGGTTAGCGGACTAACTTGCCCGCTTTTATTAATCACAAACCAGCTTTTGCCTGCCCCGCTTCTGCCCGTAAGTCTGGCACCAGGGGCAAAATTCAATAGACTCGATCCCGGATCAAAATAGCTTCGAACGAGGGTAAGATCATCACTACTACTTATTTTGTCTACATCTTCAAAGGGCACATCATCCAACCCGGTCAGACTAATAGCCGCCCCACCTCCCTTAGGGAAAGTAATATCTGCGATAGCCGTACCGGTGAAGAAGGTTAAACTATCGCTGGACTGCGGCAACTGGTCGGTATGCTTAATGTTCGTCGCAACAATTTCACTGGCGACAAGTGTCTCGGGTGGTTTAGGGTCTTTCCTGATGAGTAGCCACACAACTAAGGCCGCTAACAGGACTACCAATGTAATTATTACCAGTTTTCTCTTGTTCACAATAATCTCCTAGTAATTACCCTCCGCGTCATGAAACGCCAGTGCAGCGCATGGTGTGCGGTATCGCCCATTTATATAATCTAAGCCCCACTTAATCTGGACAACGGGGTCTCCGCCAGTATAATTGTAGGTGGCTTTTTCTCCGGGTGTGACTTGCACTTCGGCATCATAGTATCCTGGGTAGCTAGCGTCAATATTGGCTTTATGTACACCCATAAGCGCTTGGGGGATGCCATAAGCTGATGATTTGGGGTTATCCGCCGCCTGGTTCCAACCGGATTCTCTGGTCCACAATTCAAGCAGACAGGCCCACTCGGATCCGGCAAAGCCTTTATCGGCTGCCAACTGCTGGCCAAGGAGCTTGTTCGCTTCTGAGTCACCTCCACCCCCCTCGGTCGCTACTGGCGAGCAACTCCCACTGTTTGATATGGTCAACTGGCCATTATTTTTAACAGCGCTTACAATCTCTGCATGGTACTGATCTCCCACATCACTTTTACGATCGGGAGAAATTTGGTGGTGGGACAAGATACCTTTGAGGTTCGGGACATCTGGGGCGATGCTCATAGCGTAAGTGTCAACAAGATATTTTACAGTACGCGCGACGGCTTGTTTTTGAATAGTATTAGCGTTAATTTCTCTAGCCGCTGTTTCTACGGTACCATCGCTGCCGGCGGCAATTTCTATACCGATGGTCTTGCTGTTCGCCCCGTCTGCGTGAGCGGTTAGAGTATTTAACTGATCAACCAGCTGGTAGACATTTCCATTGCCATCAATGTACAGCTGTACCGAAAAGCCTCTGCTGCTGATATTAGATATAAAACTTTCTACAGATTGATTGGGGTTACCTCCTGTCCAGTGTAGGGTTACGCCAGTTGGAGTGATTGGAGTGCCGCTAAAAGGAGATGGTGTAATTTTTTGTATAGTTGTATCACCGCCCGTAATGTTAGTACCGTACGTACTGCCCGACAGGCTGACAACGGGTGCTGTGGCGCAGCCGGTCTCTACATCGAAGTAATGGACTCCTGAATCAATAACTCTTCTCTGATCTGCAGTAAGGGCGCTGGCTCTTGGCACAAAACTACCCAACATAACAAAGAGTGTTACTAGTATGTAAATGCGTCGGATCACTAGTTGCCCGTCCTTGACCAATGCCACGGCTCACTAGGTAGATTAATTAGCCCATATGTCGCCGCGTTAGTTGCTAGCCACTGATAACAGGCTGTGCCACGCGATCCACAATTAGTAAAGTCGATTGCTTCGCCATCTTCGTGATTGGAGGTTCCTGGCGAGGCCGTGGGGGGCGAACAAGCACTCGCTGGTAAGGAATCACTGGCGCATCCATGGTCTACTCTTAAAGCTACTTGCTCCTCATAAGTTCGATAGCCTCCCCCTTGCAGTGTTACTCCTTGGGCCGCTGCAGCCCGGATCATATTGGCGGTATTTTGCGCTATTGAAACATTGACATCGATGCCAAACACGAGGCACAGCCTGATCCTATACTGCAGAATTTTACCTGGCCCATACTTTTCCACAACCCCGCCGTCGGTGATATCAGGATCGCTCGGACAAGCCATTGCTGAAGTATCTACACCAGATCCTGTGGCCGCTCCGGTGGAGCTGCTTGTATTGGCACCAAAACCAAGCTGGGTGCAGGAAGACTCGTCCCCCTCGTAACATGCGTAGCTATTCATTGCTTGGGAGTCGAAAACAAAGAAGCGGACTCGCAACCAATCATTATTGCCGGCCTCTAGACAGTTTGCCTCGGCATAGTCGGCGGTGCTGGGGTTAACATCAGTACTGGTAATGGCATCCCAGCCATCGGCGCCTTTTACTATGTCAACACCAAAACAAACCTTAGCTTTATCGATATATTTCTGACCTTCAAGTCCATTAAGGATTTTTGCCACTTCATCGGCATTGGCATAAGGATCTTCTACTAAAGGGTCTTCAAGGTCACTAAGGCTAAATCCGTACTCCGGGAAGCCATAATCATAAGGGACTTCAGTAGCGGCGTATGTTTTAGGTGTGAATAGAGATGACAAACCTGTCAACCAGGCTCCGCTCGTTAGCCCGCGCGCAGCACTTGCCACATTCTGGACGGGGCTGCTGCTTGTTTTGTCGATAAGCTTACCTGCGATTGATCGATGGTCGTATACGTCAAATATCCGGCTGGCAAAGCTCTTGGCCTGAAATTCTTCCTTGTCCAGTTGATCGTGTTGTTTTTTTAGTGCCGCGCTTTGAGCTGAGCTGAGCTCTGAGCCGCCGGTTGAGCGGAATGAAGAATTAGCGGCCTCACGGGCGCCGTAGGCGTCGACATTACCCCCGTTGGGACCTTGGTGCAAGACCCCAATAGCAGTATCATTATCCAATATTCTTGGCAGAAGTGTGGTGATAGCAGTAATAACGGCTGCACCAGCGGCTGTCGAGACGATTTTGGTTGCCACGCCAACCCCCGGAACAAATAATAGCGCTGTACCCGCAACTGTCGAAAACAACTGTCCGGCCTTACTGCATAGGGCATCAGCTCCAAGTGAATCAAGGGCTTGTTCGATATTCGACGCTGAGCTCTCGGGTGAAAATGCTTGCTTAAGATCCGGGTCAATATCCTCGCCAGTTTCATGGCCCAGTTCGGACTGTAGGGCCCTGCCTTCCCAAATACTCCTGCCTTCCTCGTCCTTAAGGTTTTGAACAATTGTGCCCATTTGTTCAAAGCCGTCGGATGGCACGTGGCCGGACTGGATTTGCGCACCTAGCGCCATGGCGTCCACGGACGACTTCATAGCCGGTATCACGATGTTCTCGCGATTGAGGGCTGGAACTTCGCTGGCCACATCCTTTGCTACGCAAACAGCAGTAGATCCAAGCAGTACAGCTCCGGCGGCGCCGGCACCAATCCTTAACTTTGATTTGACCGCAGCTACCCGCGCTTCGGCAGCGGCGGTTCTGGCCGCCGCTTTAGCGGTACGTCTTGCTTCATATTCCTTAAATAGGTTAGATCTTTGGATGCGAGTAGATATCTTAAGGTCGATCGAAGCCCCCGCCCGTTTCAAGGGGTGCAGCCAGGAAGGCGCATTGTGGACCTTGCCAAGCGTTCTGATTTGTAAGGCCGTCTTGATCTTGCCAAGATTTTGGCTTTCAACATGGGTTCTTATGGCCGCCCTTTTAGCGGCAATATTCGAGTCCCTAAGGTTAAATGAAAACTTTCCACCATTTAGTCCGCTTGTCTGAGATACCTTGGCTGGGTCAATACCGTTATCGGCCGCAATGCGGGCTCTCGCCTCATCGGGTGACAATCCCTGATACTGGGGGTTTTTGGCCGGCTCAATCGTTAACGTTGTTATTTGACCAGTAAACCTGTCCGTGCCGATGGCGATACCATTTTTGGCTAGACTTTTTTGGATCTCTGGATACACAAATTTGCTGCTCAATGCACCTATTCGCGTTTCGCCAGGGTTGCCAGTTTTAGCCCACCTGTATAAGCCACGAATCCTGACATTGCTAGCATGATCTTGATTGGCAAAGTTGGGTAAAAGAGTTTTAGATAAATGCAATAGCTGCAAAGGGCCGCTAATGAGCGTTATTATCCCAACACCCCCGCCAAGCAATAAGCCTATTATGCCTCCGCCAGCAATCTTCTGTTTTCTTGAAAAGCGGCCCTTGCGCCTGTCACCTTCTTTTTTGAAGCCGCCTCCAATCTGGTCGCTATCACCGGTTAAGTTTTTCTCAGCGGTGCTTGGTAGATCCAGTTCTGGTGTTGCACCGGCTTGCTCGGCAGCATTTAAGTCATTACTGCTAACACTTTTTAAATGTCCTTTGCTCCTAGGCGTTGACTGGCCTTCACCATCAACAACGCCAAAACGCGGTTTCGGCGTGTATGGATCTGGGGACTGTTCGTCATCGTATATTGGTGCTGGTTCGCCCATAAATCTCTATCTTAGTAATGCTTCGTTTATTATACCGCCGGCGGTGCCGGGTTATTAAGGTCAATGGTGCCTTGGGGTTGATTTAACTCGCCGGCTAAGGCCATTTGCTGGACTTGCTCAGGGTTGGTGGTAATCAGCCCAGTCTCTGTTGGACTAGCAGTAACTTGGATATGAACGTGGTTCTGGCCGGCAAAGAACAGTCCCTGCCCGACCGGGAATTGGCTTAAACGTTTCTTCTCTTCGCTGGTTAATTTGAACACATCAGTCAAGACATCAACTGCTGAGGGTGATTGCTTGAGCAATATCTGCATACTAGCGTTAGCCACAATAGCTCTACCCATCCTAGAACCCATAAAGTCTTCCACATCTTGAGTGATAGTAGTAATACCTAGGTTATATTTTCTGGCTCGTTTAGCTAGGCTAAACAAGAAGTTGGCTGAATCCTCATACTTCATTAATTGCCATGCTTCGTCAACAATCAAGATACGGCGTTTTTGATCAGATTTAGTCTTATTCCAGATGTAATTGAGCACAATGTACATGGCTACCGGGCGTAATTCATCTTCTAGGTCGCGGATATTAAAGACTACTAACGGGTTGTTGATATCGGTATTGCTTTGCTGAGAGAAAATACCGGCAAATGTACCTGTGGTGTATTTGCGCAGGCGCTGAGCTAGCTGGGGTCCGCTCCCGCCCATATGCAGCAGAGTGTCATAGAGGTCAGCAATCGTGGGAGGCTGACCGGTGTGAGTTAAGGGGTCATTAGTAATACCGGCCTTGGCGTAAGTTTCAATTAGGGCGGCATCTAAGTCTGACTCTTCAACCGGGCTTAGAGCCGGCATCATAGTAGCGCCCCCACCTAGCATTTGGGCCTGGGCTCCGCCCATCATGAGTCGGAGCAAGCCGTGCAGGGTAATCAGGTTGCTACGAAGAGCATTGTCGGCTTCTTCAGTATCGACAACTTTTGGTAAGTCAAATGGGTTGATACGAGTCGCTGAATTTAAACTTAGTCGAACGTAAGCTCCGCCGACAGCTTCGGCCATTCGCTGGTATTCGTTTTCCGGGTCAATGATAAACACTTCGGTACCAAACATCATGCTGCGCAGGGCCTCGAGTTTAACCGTAAACGATTTACCAGCGCCGGATTTAGCGAAGACTACTGAGTTGCTGTTTTCTAGACTAAAACGATCAAAGATAACCAGGCCGGAGTTATGCATATTTACACCGTATAAAATACCATTTTCTTGGCTTAGGTCAGCTGAGGTAAATGGGAAACTGGTTGATAGCGCACCAGTTGAAAAGTTGCGGCGGATTTGCAGCTGGTCCGTAAAGGCCGGAATCGTGCTATTGAGCCCTTGCTCTTGCTGCGAAGTTGCCGGCTTGGAGTAAACCAACTGCTGACCCAGAATTGATTCAACCTTGTGGGCTACAAACTCGAGTTCGTCCAAGCTACCGGCATAAATCGTGAAGTAAAAACCAAAGCGGAAGAAGCGCTCTTCACCAACCTGTAGCTTGTCGCGCATTTCTTCGGCGTCTTGAATCGCCGCCTGCTTGCCAGGATCACGGACTCGACCCTTTTCAGCATCGATTTGTAGGCCGGCTTCCAGTTGGCCAACTTTTTTGCGCAAGTTTTCCAAGACAACTTGGCTCTCGACAGGATAAATGTACAGCGACATATCCATTACTTCGTCCATGTTGATCATGGGCGATAGCCAGCCCGTATAAACCTGACGAGGGTACCCATAGACGTAGTAGGTTCGAGCATAGCGGGTACCAAGTTGGAAGTGTGTGCTGCCAAATTCCAATGAAGACGGTGCGATAAAATCACGCAAAGCCGTAATGCCTTTCTGGAAAGCAGCCTGGACTTCTTGCTGTTCAGCATGGCGTTGGCTCTGGGCTAGGGTAACAGGATCAAATTGGGGACGTTTGTTTTTGCCGAAAGCCATTAGAAGAACCTCCGGTTTTTCAAACCCGAAACCCGAAACCCGAAACCCGAAACAAATTTGAAATCAGAATTATGAAACATTACTGACTCTTCCTTAAAATTGCACCTAATATGTTCATCAATTCCGTCGCTTCTTTTAGCAAAGACTGTTGTGCTACCAATAATTCTGGCGGAGCAGTTATTACCTCAAGCCAGTATATAGTCTCTCGGGCTTCTTTTTTAGCAATTTTGATCCGCATCGCAAAGTCTTTCTTGCTAAGCGATTCGTTCGCCTCTAAATAGTTAGCACCGACTGATCCCGATGATCGTACTACTTGTTTACCATCCTCAAAATAAGCAGTTGTTTTAGGAAGCTGAGAAATAAAACTTCGCACGTCCCTTGCGAATAATAGAGTTCGATCCTCTAGATCGAAACGTTTTACGTTTCTGCTTTCGGGCTTCGTGCTTGTTTCTGCTTTCGGGCTTCGTGCTTCAGTTTTCATCACTTGAGCTCCCTGTCTAGCTGCGGCTGAGGCGCACTGCCCTGGCCCTTGCCTACAACCGGGGCTGATAAATCATCAAAGTTTTTGAGTTGCTGCCGGGTAGCTGTATCAGGATTATAAGTGTCGTAGTAGAGCTCGATTAACTCCTGGGTATCAAGCGGCAAACCCTGGATCCCGCTCTGCTGCAGCCCATTCAAAACCGACTGGACACGGTTGCGCAGCTCGTCTTTGGCTTTGACCAGGTCTTGTTCATTGATAGTGACATGGGATTCCTTATTGCTAAACAAGCCCTTAAGCCCGGAGAAAAAGTCTTTACTTTGAGTGATGGCTTTCTGAATATCAGTAGTCGGGTAGTACGGGATTATAACGTAAAAACGTTTATCCATAATGTTGGTTTGCATAGACAAATTAGCAATGTAATCTATGTAATCTTCCATTAATAATGCGAGTAGCATATTATCGTGCTCGGTGCGGATTTTATCTAGCTTCTCTATATATGGCCGCAGATCAACCTTTTGCGACCGTACAAAAATCTGAACCGGGAAATATAATGAATTTAGGAAGCCCTGGAAACTGAATTCGACAGCTTCCTGCTCCTGGGGACTCATCAGGTCAAAGTTAATCGATTTGACCATAACAACCGAACGGAATGACCCATCGTTCATAATCACAACGCCGTCGCGAATTTCAGCGATCTGCAAAGTGTTTTGGGTACTGTTAGGGTTGCTTTTTACGTGCGGTGGTGGCGGCGTGGCCGGCCCGGGCTGGGCAGATGGCTGTCCGGCAGCGTACTGAGGGGGCATACCTGGCATGGGCGCATATTGCGGAGGTGGTGGTACGCCAGGAGCCGCTGGTCCGGGTATGTTATTGGGGTTTTGATTCTGTGTATTTGGGTCCATTAGCAGAGTCTCCGACTTTGGAGTACAGAGTACGGAGTACAGAGTACGGAGTACAGATCTAACGTCGCAAATTTGTATATAATTTTAGTATTCAAGATTATAATTTTCATTAGTAATTCCCACCATACAAGAACAAGACTACATAATACAAGTATAGGGGAAACCGCTTATAGTACCAAGTGTGTAGTACAGAGTGCCAGGTGCTAAAATAGACGCAATGCCCATAAGATCATTTAAAGAAATACTTGCTTGGCAAAAAGGGCGGGATCTGACAGTTAATATTTATAGTGCGTTTAATGACTGTCGAGATTATAGTTTCAGAGACCAAATTCAACGCGCTGTTATATCAATCATGAATAACGTGGCTGAAGGCTATGCCAAACAGAGCAATAAATCGTTTAAAAACTATCTTTTTATTGCCAAAGGATCGGCGGCTGAGGTTGAGTCCATGCTAATTATTGCGTTGGACCTAGGCTATATCAAAGAAGGTGAACAGAAGGAGTTACTAATAAAGGTTAACGAGGTATCGATGATACTGGCTGGTTTTATTCGAAAGTTACCGTCTTAGCAGCCCGTACTCTGTACTAAGTACTCAGTACTCCGCCTGCTAGCGCAGGCTGACCACTACTTCATCTGGTGGTTCTTGCCCTCGTTTTTTATTGGCCTGCCGGGCGATAGTAGCCACATCTAGGTCATCGTTGTTAGCAAGTCCAAGTATAGCAGGATCAGAGGCCGTACGGCCAGTCGTCCGTCCTCCGTTATCGGTCGCCTGTCCTTGGTTTGACTGTTGACTGTCGTTGGTCTTAGTTTTTTGCTGTGTACTGTGTACTGTGTACTGTGTACTTTCGTCCGCAGGACGAATTGTTCGCATGTGTCCATAAGCCGCACTCCCTCTTTGGTGGTCGGCGTGCAGCTGGTTTAAAATAGCCTGCTCATCAGCTTTCGTAGTAGGGTTTGTGTCAGAAGTTGTGCCAGGAGCTACAAGGGTGGAGTTATTAAACGTAGCGCTACCCGGCGCTGTTTTAGCGGGTGGGTTTTGATTCATGAACCAGTAATCTGGCTGTGTTTGAGTTGTTGTCGGCTGGCTCTTGTTGCGCATATTTGCTAATAGATCCTGCCGCCGGGTCTTAGTAGATGTACTAATCATTTGATCTAAATGCTGTGCGGTCGGATTATTTTGTTCATCCAGTATATCCTCCGTTGCCGACACGTCGTAACTAGCTACTTCTTGTGGCAGGCTACTAATATCAATCAAGCGATCAGTGGTTTGGTTGTTAATATAGCTGGGTTGGGCGAATAGGTTTTCATTAACGTTTTTGATAGCCCAGCCGCGGCTGTCGATGGTGTTTGCCAGGGCCTTAAGCCGGCTCTTCACTTCCACCTGCGACAGATTATTTGTAAGCTGATGCTCGATTTTCTTCGGTACGGTAATAGTGACGAGCTGTTTGATACCGCTTTGATCCCAAATCCGCCGGCGCGGCTTTATAAAGAAGCGTATTTTGCCCAGCAACCAGATTTCACTAGACTGATAAGCTCCTAATGGCGCGGCCAGCAACCCAAAAAATAACGCTGGAATTAACAGAGGCAGGCCTAGAAATATTTGGATTCTGGCCATCTGCCAAGCTACAAACAAAATAACAATCACCATAATGGCATAAATAAACTGCCGTAAGCTCAGCGGCCCGATCAGCTTATCTTCAGCCTCGATATCTTGAAGTACCTTATACGTCGCCATTAGGGTTAATTATAAGGGACAAACCCTAAAGTATAAAGGTTATGCTGTTGTTATGCTTCGGGGTTGCGACGAGCCGCTAATTTGGTTTTGGTCCGGGAGTATCTTCGGCCGCTTAAGCGAGCTAGTTTATCGATACGCTGTTGTACCCGGCCGCCAGCAACATCTTCATTCGAGAGACCCTCGTGGTAAGCATTGACCGTTTCGTCTTTATGCTGACTTAATCGATCCGAAATCCCACGACCAACAGACAGTGCGAAATTACCGACTCTCTGCATTCGTTCACGACGTCTTTCCTGCTTCCTTTGCTTTTCCGCTTGCGCGGCTTGAACTCTTTGAGGCGCTCCAGCTTGCCATTCGGCACGCCTGGCAGCAAACTTATCTTCCTGAACACGGTGCTTTTCGGCACGCGAGTGGTGGCGCTTTATATCTTTGATGGCTTCCCCGCGCCGCCACCCGCGCCATCTGGAAAGTACTGGTTGCTCAGCTGTTTTTTCTAGATCATTGACGGCACCATCAGCTCGACGCCTGGTCTTGCGCTGTTCTGAATTCTCAAACGCCCTGGGGGTCGCTTGAATATCTGCGCGGGCGAGCCTTAACTCTGCGGCTGACATATCACCAGCGCGGTACACTGAACCCGCGACCCGTTTACGCGCAAAAGTGTCTATCAAGCTATCAGAGCGCATAGTCTGCGACCGTTCACCGCCGTAAGCGGCGACAGTTCGCTTACGCTCAGAGGCTTGGAGTTCAGCTCGCCAGTTCTTTTTATCCAGACGCTTGTCCATATAGCGCTCTACGAAGGATCTAGGCCTTGCCGTCTGACCTGAAACGGTATCAGTAAGCACAGCTTCCTGTCCGGCCGCTATGTTGCCTATGTCGGCGTATAGAGCGTCCTTGTGGTCCATGGTTTCCATGCGGTCACCACCCATGGACATGCGCCGTTCCGAAATGTTTCTTAGCACGCCATGATAAGCAAGCCTAAGTTCCTCGCCTACTCTTGCAAGCAGTTCATGTTTGTGCTGCTCTTCCGGTAAGTGGGCATCAGGAGCGGGTTGTAGATCTGTTTGTGTTGTAGGCGTTTCCATTACTACTTTATGGTAGCATAAAAATGCATAATAGTCAATATTATATTACTTATACTGGTGCTTTGGTGCGCTTCAGGTATTCTTCCCAGGTGAGCATCTCTAGTCCTAAGAGAGTGTAATTTACGCGATAAAAACCATTTGCACCTATAGAAATTGCTGATGGGTGTGTATCAAGTAAATCCTGCGCCATAACACCAACGTAGCTTTGGTTGCTCCACAAATACTGGAACTTATAAAGTTTTATACCATTTTCTAGCTCCACTAGGGGCTCTATGTTTCTTTTAAGTCGGCGGTCAGAAGGAGGGGGAGGCCCACCTGCAGCCCCACCGGCACCACCAGCAGGAGGTGCGGGAGGGATAGGAGGTCCACCCGGAGCGCCCGGTCCACCCGGGGCGCCCACGGGCAATCCTCTGGTTCCTTGATCGTAGAGGCCTGCTTGGGCTCTTATTCTATTGGTGACTTCATTTGTGGTTCCAGCCGTACCTCCGGATGTAAACGAAAGAAAATCACCAAACTGCTCGTCCAGGCTTCTTTGATCACCTGTGTCGATTCCGGCAACTCCATCAAAGAATTCGCCAAGTATAACACGGTTTTCTGGCGTGGCAGATCCGGCCACACTACGCAAGGCTGTGATTTCGCTGGCTGCATCGGTAGCATCATCGTAATTACCAGTCGCCAGCGCCATGTTATACCTAGTCTGTAGCTCTTGTGTTACTGCACGTACTCCAGAAGGATGGCCAGTAACCAATTGCCCTGGCTGGATGCGCCCATATCCGGCACCAGGCGTAGCACCGCCAAGATCGGCTCGGCCATTACCGCGCGCAAAGAACTGGGCGCTGTCTCTCATTTGCTCGGCCGCGGTTGTGTTATTTGGATGGAGCCTATCGATACCTGCCTGAACAGTAGCCCAGTCACCATCACCAACTGAGCGAGCTTTGTTTTGCATCATCATTGTCATCGCGGCCTGGGCATTAGTACGCGTAATACCAGTTGCCCGTGCTGCGGCCAAAGCTCGAACACGGCGGGTTTCAGCGTCAGCGGCAGACAAAGTCGGATCTGATCGCATCCAACCAGCGGCTAAATCATGTGAGGCTTGCTCGGCGCCTCGTAATGTTCCTCCACTTAGTGCCATCACGGCGCCGCCATGGTCGTCATTGAGAATAAGTTCACGGAGTTTTTTGTTGTTTTGCGTAGCGTCTGTGGCTGCTTCCTGACCGATTCTGGCTCGCGCTTCTTCGCCACGTCGGCCAAAACCAAACCCGCCTTTGTAGCCTGCGCCAATTCCTATACCGCCGCGATTAACCGCCCGGCTAATGGCATTGTCTCGTTTGTAGTACTCACCGCGCTTGGCGTCAGTGAATTTTTCGCCAAGCTTACGCTCACGGTATTTCTTTTGGCGGTCAAAGAGGCCCTTGCTCCGGTCGTTGGCCATACCGGTAACGGTAGCAAAGATACCGCCGGCAAACTTGAACATGGCTGGTATAAAGAAGTAAGGACCTATATATGCCGCTAACTTGAGAACTGTTGCCAAAAAGTCGCTAACGCCTACTTGCTGAACAATTGCTGCAAATGCCTTGCCACCACCAATCAGAACCATAATAAGCGGGTAAAGCAGGAGAAGTTTTGAGAATGCTCCCCACCATAATTTCCAAAGCTTATCATTGCCAGGGAATATCCAAGCCAAAATTGCTAAAGGCGCCAAGACCATAGACATTATTAGCAGCATTTGACGGAGAGAAAAAGCCAACAGCGCTATAAGCAGTGCGAGGCCTCCGACAAATAGATAGCTGGCAAGGACAAGAATAAGTCCTGGGCCAAGAACGACACCCGCTACGGCTGCTCCAGTAAATAACGCCCCAGAGTAGCCACCCGGGTCAAACAAACTGGCCAGCGTCAGCTCGCCTTGGCCTGTGAAAGAGGAAATTACCAGGCCCTGCATCCCCTGGCCAACGTCATTAGTTAGAATAATTAAAAACTTAGTAATATCAAACGATAGAGTCATGAATAGTATTGCCACAAAAAATCTAGGCAAAGCTTTTTTAACTGTATAAGCGCTAATAAGTTCAAAGCCCAGAGCTGTGCTGATAACCATTACTAGCATAATAGGTATCAGGATCACATAAGCCAGGTTGCGTATTCTCTGCCACGTTTCACGCAGGTCACTATTATTGTAATAATCGCTATCCAAACTCAGTAAGTCATTTAGCTTCTCGTCGATAGTTTGCAAAAAGCTGCTGGCCACCCGGAGCGCCGGACACAAGATCCAGCTCGACTCGCCGCCGTCGTTTTCACACGAGGGCTCGTCTCCGGCCCCACCGCCAGTCGGGCCGGTGTTTACTTGTTCAATTACTTCGTCAACCTTACCGTCACCATCGATATCTATACCAGTTACTATAGAATTTGTGTCGACATTGACTGATTCTACGACGTCATCAGTAAAGAATCCTGACTCCACCTTTTCCTTTATAAACCTACAATCTAAAATGCCATTATTCCCAGTTCCGGTGTGCCCAGAATTTGTAAAGTTTTGTAAGTCTGAACCAAATGGGAAAAAGTCATCTTCAAACGATTCAAAATCTTTAGCACCGCCCGCCGTGAAAGAAAGTGAAACATCGCCGATGGTGTTGTAGCGTTGTCCGACGCCCGCATCGCGGCCGCCGTCTCCTTGGTCGATCCATTCAAAACTATCGTCATCCGGCTTAGTGTGCTCAAAGAAATAAGTAGTACCTTTTAGTTTGGCCCGAAAGTTCTGGCTGCCAGCATCTAGCTGGGGGTCATCTGTCTTAAGGTCATAACAATGCGTTATAAGGGGTGCCAGCCGGCTGGCGGTAAAGCCTCGCCTGGGGTCAGGGCCGAGTTTTGTAATGGCTTCATCTATTCGGCGAACTAGGGTGTCTCGGTTTGACCTAAATTTACCGCCATCCGAATCTGCCAGCAAATCGTATAGTCGGGCATTGGCTTGTTCGGGAGACGATACGTTTGACTCTAAAAGCTGCAGCCCTGGCATAACGCTAGTTTGGCAAGACTTGACGCCATTATCACCTTCCAGCTCAAACCCCACCACAACGTCTTCTCGACTGAAGCCGTTATTGCCGTCATCCCATATGTCGTTGAAATCTTCGGCAGGGTTCCCATTGTCGCTTTCATCGATCTTTTGATTGCTTAGACAATATTTAAAGGCAATCAGCAGGCGCCTTTCCTCATCCTTTGCTACAGTTTCCGTAGCGCTCACTGGCACCGGATAAAGGCTAACTAATAAAGACATAGAGACTGAAAGCAGGATCAGTCCGCAGGCTGCAAGGGTGGCTAATTTACGACGCATTTAGGTATATATAAGCAAAAAAACTAGCCATAAACAAGATACAACCATCTGATCCAAGGAGTTGAGCGGGATTTATTCGACTCGTTGGTAACCGGTAACTATGAAACGCTTGCCCGTCGGTGACTTAGTGTCTTCAATCATGCGGACATCCCAGTTGACCAGTGCCGACTCGCCTACGGTAGGGTCGGTATGAAGAATAGCAAGGCGCAGGGTTTCATCACCTACGACACTTTCGGCAGTTGGCTCCCATGTGTCCATTTGCTGGTCAAAGTATTCTTCCTCTGACAGCCCGGAAAAAGCATAAGCTGCTCGTGCGTCGGTCAATATATCCAGGAGTATGGTAGCCAACTCCGGATCATCATTCACCATGTAATTTATGTACTGCTCCCTCAAAGGATCCTTCCGGGCAACAATGGCATAATAAAAATCTTTTCGCAGCTGGGATGTAATTGTCTCTGCTCCGGGGCCTGTTACTGGCTCCGGCTCAAACTTCTCAGTATAAGAGGGGAAAAGTTCAAGGGGCGGATAGGTGGTCTCGGTGGTAGACGGATCTTTTTCGGTAGTAGCCACAGCCACAGCAGTCTGGTCCTTGTCGCTCCCTCTGGTAAGTCCAAAAATCGCAACGCCAACACCTAGGGCACCGAATGCACCTATAGCAAGAGGTCTAAGCCAGCCTCGCTTTGTTTCAAGGAGTTGACTAGCGTCAGGTGGGACGGGGTGTACTAGCTTTCTGGCGTCGGCTTCCTCAAGTGATTCAGGGAATATCCTGACCGGACGTTCGCCACCTAGCTCGGCCGGCAGACGGCCAGCGTGCGGAACCTTTTCCTGGCCAGGTGTTAAATCCGGGGCTTCGGGGCTAGTTATTTTGTCGTGATCCGTTCCGTGTGCCATGGTTTTCCTTTTCCTAAACTTAATCTCACTCACCAATGGTTTATTATGCAATTATACCACAAACAGTCAAATTGGTCTATGGTGAAATTATTATCATCGTTGTCAAGCTTTACACTGTTGACATGACTTGCCAGGGTGGCCTAAAGAGATTATAGTTATCCTAAATGCTTAGCTCAAAATACAAATTGCGCTTTTATTACGTATTAATATCAGCTCTCGCCATATCTTTACTTGCGGGCGTCGGCTTTGCTAGGCCTGCTGCAGCTTTAATAGAGGAGTCATGTCCTGATGGCGCGTTGGCGACCTTCCCAGGGGGCTCTTATACCCCTCAAGAATATAATGAAAAATGTGCTGACCACAAAACTGGCAGCCCAACCCTGGACAGTGTTGAGTCAGCAGGCGGAAGCGGCGGCGGTACTACTGACGCAGATTGTACTGGTAAAGACGCGGCCGGCAACGACGTCGGTATCAACCAGGAAACCTGTGGCATAGTCGCTTATTTGATAATTTTTATCAATGTGCTGTCGGCAGTTGTTGGCGTAGTGATTGTGATTATGGTGGCGGTTGGGGGCATACAATACTCAACGGCCAGAGATAACCCACAAGCCATAGCGGCTGCCAAGGGGCGCATAGTCAATGCCCTGTTGGCCTTGGTTTTCTACCTAATGGGGTTTGCGCTCTTACAATGGCTGGTGCCCGGAGGTATTTTATGAAACTAGCAAAGCAGATTACGTTACTGATATTTTTAGTTATCAGTCTTAGCGTCGGTAGCTTAATAGTGGCTCCAAATACTGCATACGCGGCAGTCGATCCCAAATGCGATAAATCCAGGTCATTTCTGGAATTTCCGACCTGGTACAAATATTTAGATGTAAAACATGACGGTAAATCCTGCAACGTTGAGTTACCAACATACAAGGCCACAAATTCTAAAGGCGAAATAGTAGAAAATACTGACTGGCGGGCCGCCATCGGGTCTATCCTGCTGGCAGTATTTGAAATCATCCTTAGGATAGGCTTAATTGTGGCAATCGGTTTTGTCATATTTGGCGGTATTCAATATATACTCAGCCAAGGCGAACCCGAGCGAACCAAAGAGTCCCGAAGCACCATAATCAATGCCTTGATTGGTCTGGTTATTGCCATATTCGCGACTGCTATAGTTAACTTAGTCGCAGGAGCTATTAAATGATTAAGCATCTATACATGTTTGCCGAAAGTATTATCAAAGACCCAAATACAAGTGTTAATCTGCCCAGAATCCAAATTACTAATGGTCCAGGAGGAACTGTGGGCTCAGTACTCAGGCTGGTTTTTGCCGCGGCTGGCGGGGCAGCCCTGATTATTATTGCCATATCGGGCTTAAAGTTCGCCTTGTCCAATGGCGACCCCCAAGGCATAGCCAAAGCCAAGAATACAATTATATACGCTCTGCTCGGGTTAGTTATCTGTTTGGCTGGCTTTAGTATTGTAAACTTTGTGATAAGACGAGTATGAAAAACTTATTCACTTACCTAAGCCTTGTGTCATTATTTGTTCTAGTACTTCTGGCCGTGCCCCGAGTCTCATTGGCCCAAGAGGCAGTTTTAGATCCAGTCTGCTTGAATAATCCGCAAGCTACATTATGCAAAGACAATGCTACCCCACAGACTCCTGGCAACAATTCGATTTTGGGCCCTAACGGCGTCGTCACTAAAGCGGCCGGCATAATCACCATAGTTGTGGGAATCGCCTCGGTATTAATGATATTAATTGGTGCCGTTCAGTATGTTATATCCGGCGGCGACCCAGCACGGCTTAATAAAGCTAAAGATACCATTATTTATGCCTTAGTCGGCATGGTTATTACTTTGCTGTCGCGGGCAATAATTACATTCGTGCTAAACAAGTTATAATTTTAATAAAGGAGATTTATCGTATGAAATCATTTATCAAAAAACTAAGCCTTAGCCTCACTGCCTTATGTTGCCTTCTAGCATTTAGCCCAGCAGTACTTGTTTCAGCCCAAAGCAAAGCCGATGTCTGTGAGGGCATAGGTCTGACAGGCGGTGGTGGCAATACCTGTGCTAATCCGACCGGAAGCCCTGATGTTGATAGCACTATCAAAACAGTCATAAACTTATTGAGCCTGGTTGTGGGAGTTATAGCCGTTATTATGATCATCGTCGGCGGACTAAAGTACATCATGTCAAGCGGAGATTCCAATGCCATTAACAGTGCCAAAAACACTATTCTGTTTGCTCTAGTTGGCCTGGCTATTGTGGCTTTGGCGCAAATAATTGTCCGCTTTGTAGTCAACCGTGTCACTGCGCCGTAGTTGATGTCACCAAGAAGTGTATGGTATAAGTAAAGTTATATTTTAAGAAAGGGTAACTAAAAAGATGATCAAAAAAATTAAAGCGCTTCTAACCAGCCTGGCTGTGTTCGGCATGGTAGCTGTTCCTGTAGCCGTACCTACAGCAGTTTATGCCCAGACAGAAATTGAAAAAGGTCTGTGTGCCGGTACGCAGCTAAATGCTAACGATACAGAATGTGATCCAACCAATGACACTGAGGCCAATGACCGTATCAACAGTATCCTGAAGACTATAATTAATCTGTTCTCTCTGTTTGTGGGTATTGTCTCAGTGATTATGATTATCGTCGGAGGCTTCAAATACATTACGTCTGGCGGTAATGATAGTAACGTGGCCGGTGCCAAAAGCACCATCGTCTACGCTGTCATTGGCCTGGTCGTAGTTGCCCTGGCGCAGTTCATCGTACGATTTGTGCTCACCAAAGTTACAACTACAACTTAGCTTGCTAAGTTGTAGTCACCTGTTGTCTGTCCTCTGTCATCAGTCGTCACTATGACAATTAAGACTTTCGAAGACGTTGTTTCCTGGCAAAAAGCCAAACTGTTATATGGTCTGGTTGTTCATGATATGGAAACTTGCAGAGCATACGCCTACAAGGATCAATTATTAAGGGCGACACTATCAATTAGCAATAATATCGCCGAAGGCTTCGACAGGGGGTCTGATAAGGAGCTAAGACAGTTTCTTATAATCGCCAGAGGATCAGCGGCGGAGGTAAGGTCAATGCTGTTAATTGGTCAAGGGCATGGTTACATAAAGGATTCCGATAATCGCCTGATCCTAGCTAAGGACATTTCAAGATTGCTGACTGGGTTTATTAAGTCACTTAAAATCTAACTGAATACGGATAACAGATGACTGATGACATCTAAGCCTTCGGCTTATAGGACTTGGATCTTTTTGACCGTGTCCTGTTTCAATTTTGTGAAGCTGATTGTCAGCACGCCGTCTTTTAGAACAGCTTCAATCTCGTCTTCTTTAACTGGAACTGGCAATGCGATGCTGCGGCTAAATTCGCCCCAATAACATTCCTGTACAAAGTAGTTTTCAACGTCTTCTTCATTACCAGCTGATAACGTACCGCGAATACTCAACGTATTGTCAGCAATGCTGACATCCAGGTCGTTCTTGTTTACGCCAGCCGTACGGGCCTTGACCACCAATCTTTCCTTGGTCTCGTATACGTCAACTGCTAATTGACCCGGCAGGACGGCGTCGTCCTCTTCCCAGTCGTCATTTGTAGCTGCAGGCTGTGCAGCAGTATCATCGGTGCCCAGATCATCGTCTCCCAGAAATGCTGCCGTTAGTTCGTCTTCCATCAACAGGTCTTCATCGCGGTTTCTGCGCGCCATCGTGTTACCCTCCTCGTCAAAACCGACGTTCGGTCTCTAGAAAGTGACACATCACTTTCCTTCCGACCTCAGGTCGTTTTTTCCTCTCAAAATCTCAAACAGCTGCGCTTGGTTTGAGATTTTGGTTTATATAGTTAGTGCAGGAATGTTTGCAATTTTTGTTAGTACTCAGTATAGCTTATGTATGAAAAGGGGCGCAACTACGAGACAGCTTATTTACAACACTATAAATACAACACTTGAGTAGCGCTAAAGTTCAAACACCAAATATCAAACTTCAGATAAACTTCAGAGAATCAAATACCAAACTGTTGGCGCATTGAAGTTTGATCTTTTTCTGAATTTTGACACTTGAAATTTGTAGTTTGCAAGCCTATTTACTACTTCCAAGTTACTATCTACAGTATGGCCATGTTGATACTCGAGAAGCTGTTTCAATTGCTAGCCCCATACCGCTGTCTGCGTTGTGGGCGCGAAGGGTCTCTGTTATGCGCCTGGTGCAAACCTGACGCTTTTGCGCCATTGCCTGAACGCTGTTTTCGCTGTCATAAAATGTCTATCGACAGCAAGGTCTGTGAAAACTGCCGACGATTTACCCCACTGTCCCACGTATGGGTCGCCACAGGATACGAAGGATACTCCAAGCAATTGCTCAGGGCTTATAAGTTTGAAAGGGCTAAGGACGTAGCCAAGCTTTTAGCTGAGCAAATGGACGAAACGCTGCCCTATCTAAAACCAGATACGATTGTCAGCTATGTGCCAACGGCTACCAGCCGGGTGCGCGAGCGCGGCTACGACCAGGCCGCTGAGCTCGCCAAGGCTTTTGCCAAGGTGCGAGGTTTATCATTTATGCCCCTGCTCCACCGAATTGGCCAAACCAGGCAGGTCGGCGCTAAGCGCGAGCAGCGACTGAAGCAGCTAGAGTCAGCTTTTCGACCGAAAAGCAATAAATCGACAAAAGACCTGTCAATATTGTTGATTGATGACATCGTGACCACCGGTGCTTCACTAGGTGCTTGCGCTAAAGTTTTAAAAGCGTCTGGTGCCAAGCACGTCAATGGCGCCGTCTTCGCTCAGAAGCAGTAGCCGGAAACAGATATAGCTGGTATAATCTCCCCTGTTATTCCCCAGGAAGGGTGATCGAGTGGTTGATGATGATAGTCTTGAAAACTATTGTGCCTTGCAAGAGGTACCGTGGGTTCGAATCCCACCCCTTCCGCCAATAACACAGGGGTCCCCATCAAACCTGTTTTATGGGGGTTCGCGGAGGAGTACCCAAGTGGCTGAAGGGGATGGTTTGCTAAATCATTAGTGGGGCGCAAGCTCCAGCGAGAGTTCGAATCTCTCCTCCTCCGCCAATTCGAGAGCCCTGACTTTAGTCAGGGTTTTTGAATTGGCATGTAGATTTGAGAACTCGTACTGCGAAAGCAGAGAGTTCGATCTTCGAGGACGAGCACAGGAACTTGTTCCGAGCACGCCGCAAGAAGTAAACATCTCTCCTCCTCCGCCAAATAAATTTGCTCAGGCTTGCCTGAGCTCTTTTATTTTTAGGGAAAAGAGCAGCGAGCCTGCCTGTTTACAGGTCGGCTTAGCCGACGGTGCTAACGAAAAACCGCAGGTTTGTCTCAAGTTTGGTACAATACGCTTATGCAACCAGGTGAAACAATAACACCGGGGAATTCTCCTCAGCCTAACCCTACTCCAGCGACTACCGAGCCAGTCGAACATCAAGAAGCTGCCCCAGCCCCGCAGCCTCAAATCATCGAAACCCATGACGAGCCCCGCGACACTGGTCCAGGAGTTAGCTGGACGGCGTCAGAATATATAGCCCATCAAAAAGGCATGTCTTGGTACGTTTTGCTTGGCTTGGGCGCAGCGCTGCTGGCGGGCATTGTTTTTGTGGTGACCAAAGACTTAGTTTCAACTGTTGTCACATCACTGGGAGTTATTATGCTGGGTGTTTTCGCGGCCAGGCAACCGCGGGTACTTTCCTACCAGCTTAGCCAACAAGGCGTCCAGGCTGGACAAAAGTTTTACCCATACGTCGATTTCAAGTCTTTTTCAGTCCAGGAGAACGGCGGTATCAGTTCGGTTTTGTTCACCAGCATGAAGCGGTTTATGCCTGGTCTGACAATTTATTATCCGCCCGATCAGGAAGAAGACATTATCAACTTCGTGGCCGATTACCTGCCCCACGAGGAATTAGCCGTCGATCCGATTGACAGATTCATGCGCAAAGTCAGATTTTAGGATAAATATTTCATGGATGACTCCCAGCTCAAACAATTTATAGCCGACCAAAGGCTTGCTGGCACCCCAGATGAAACCATCCGAACCCAACTGCTAGATGCGGGATGGCCACCCGAACGCTTACAGACCTTCATACCAGCCTCTTTTAGCCAGCCAATAAGACCAGATAGTACAAAAAAGAGGTCTCATCACCGTATTTTTGTTATTAGCATAATAGTGTTATTACTTCTGGGGGGTGGAATAGCGGGCCTTCTAATTGCTAAAAAACCTAAGCCTCAAACATTTGCTAACCTGTCACAAGCTTCCTTGAATGACGTTACATTTAGTAGCCCTGCTGACTGGGAAAGACAAACGAGTGACGATAGAAGTACGCAAATATATAGCATGTTAGCAGAAGAAAATGGTCATGGAGTTGCAAGTTTAAGTGTAACCGCAGGCTATGAGCCGATTGGCGAGAACTTTCCCAGCTTGCCAGCTTCGCTTCAGCAGACACTTATAGAGAAAGTGAGACAGATCGCCAAGGCAGAGAATTTCATCGAGTTTACACCATTCAAAGATTGCGAAAATCCCAAATTTACAAGCTTTCAAGACGTAACTTACCCTGATACGTTTATGGCTCTAAAATCCACAGGCACTTGTCTGCTTGATGGTCATGAAAAAACAATGGCAGCCGTCCTAGTGGTGCCCAGGAAAAACGGTATAACGGCGGGTATGGTTGTGGGGGCGGACAAGGTTGATTTCGAACACAATGGAGCGAAGTTTGAGGAAATTATTAACAGCATTCGGGCCAAGTAATTCTTTACTAGAGAACATATAAACCTAGTAATCACCCCTGTTCCGTGCTAGGATATACCCTGTTCTTGATAACCCTAAGGGAAAAGAGCAGCCCGACTAAAATGTATTCCATTTTGCCGGCGCGATGAGAAAAACCGTAGGTTTGTCTCATTACCAAGCACCCGTAGCTCAGCTGGATAGAGCGTCTGTTTGCGGTACAGGAGGTCGTGCGTTCGAATCGCGCCGGGTGTACCAGGAGAATTTTATGGCCGCCACATCGTGGCGGTTTTAAATTCTGCTCGATAGTCGAGCCGTGATTCGAGCGACGTTCGATCTTCGAGGACGCGCACAGGAGCTGGCTCCGAGCACGCCGCAAGAAGTAACCATCGCGCCGGGTGTACCATTTCCATGTAGCATATAAATTGCTATGTTCGCTTGCTAATCTTTGTGTACACCACTGAACGATGAGCGATCATCAATATTTTGACTGTTTTATTTTCAACCTTAAAAATTACTCGATAATCTTCAACTCGTAATTTACGGTAGCCCTTCAATGACTTCCGGAGAGGTTTGCCATAAAAATCTGGTCTTATTGTGAGACGTTCTTCAATCGTTTTACGTATTCTGTCTTTCCAGACAGAGGACAATTTAGGCATGTCATTGGTTATCACCAGCTCGTGATAAGCTATTTCAAAAATCATTACTACCAAGCTTTATCGTGTGGAACGTAGGAAGCATGTTTTGTATCACGCTCAGTTGCAAGCGTATCCCACACGGTGTCCTCCTCCAACTCAAGTGCAGTCTCAATCAAGCGAGCAGCAAGCGTAGCATCAGGTACTTCATCACGCTGGGCAAGTTTAGCAATAGCCCGTTTTGCTTCACGAGTAAGAGTGATATTGAGCCTGCTTTTTGTAGTAGCCATACAGGTACTGTATCAAAAGTGTATCACTCCTGTCAAGAGCCCAGTTCTAACTTTGATAAGGGTGCTGGACTATTTCGCTCATGCTTGCCCAGTAGTGAGCTTTCGAGAACTTCTCGGCCAAGTGGCCGGGAAGCCTAGCTCATCTTCGATGAAAGGCTCGAAAGTCTACTACTAGGCTTGCAATCTTGTACTAGTTTAGTGATTATGGGCCTATGAGTGAGCAGAATGGCAGCATCCGGCTGGCGACGTGGAATATCCAACACGGTGCCCTCTCTGATAAATATCGAGGCAACCCCGAGCAAGTGGCGGAAGCGTGTGCCGCTCTGGATGCCGACATACTCGCATTGCAGGAAGTAGATAAAAGAACCCCTCGGTCAAATTTTAGACATATAGCCAAGATGGCGGCTGAGGCGTCAGGCATGGAAGTTAGATTTGCCCGTACAATGAGGTTTTATTGGGGTAGCTACGGCAACGCTCTGCTGGTACGAGGTGAAATCGAGGATGAGGACATCCTGCCGCTAAAGGGCGGCCCACGGTTTCAAGTGCGGCTTGGCGACAGTGAACACAGAGTTGGCCGCGAAGAACCACGCAACGCCATACTGGCCACAGTTCGTATTGGCGGCCGCCCAATTTCGGTAGCCGCTACTCACTTATCCACCCAGCCGCGTCTTAAACGAGAACAATTGCCCAAAGTGATCAATGCTCTTGCCGGCCGGCCGGGACCACAGGTATTGATGGGCGACCTCAACCTCAGGAGAGACCAGGTTCTAGCTCACCTTTCAGGAACCGCGCTGGAGTTAGTTGACGGCCCGCCGACGTTTCCGGCGCCTAATCCAGTGAAGAGCATCGACCATATAGCAGTTAGTGGGCTGACAATTCGCGTCGTGAGTACCGAGTACTCTCTGATCAGCGACCACCGCGCTCTGGTTGTCGATGTCGAATGATCGGTAGCGGGTGGTAAAATGACCTGGTTGCGGAGAGATGCAGGAGTGGTTGAACTGGACGCTCTCGAAAAGCGTTGTGCTCTCACGGGTACCGTGGGTTCGAATCCCACTCTCTCCGCCATTCGACAAACTCACGGTAAACCAGGAGTGACGGAAATCACACAGTAACAGCAATAAACTTTGCTATGATGAGATTGGAAAGGGGCACGTTATGGGACAACACACTTCTCAACCACGCTATTACATCCGTGATAGCGAAACCAACGAACTGTGGTGTTTCGACACCAAGTATTTCACCGGCAAAACGAAGCTCAAAGCAAAGAGCGCCTAATATAGAGTCTACCCTGGCGGTAGGCTTAATTTATAAGTCGTCACTTTTGCCTGCAAAGTCCTCATCGCTCGTCAACGTAACTAAGGTTACGCTTCCTCGCTCTTCAAACTTTTCGCCTAAAACTGATCAGCTTATATTCTTAATCCACCACAAGCGCAGACTCTAAGCGCTCTTTTTCTTTTCCGTAGCTTTGGTGTCTGGCTTTGTGCCCAATTCCTTATTTTCTTCTGGTATTGCCTCAGCGACTTTTGGACGGGTGAAACGCAGCGCGATCAGCGCGGCCGCCCCCAGGGCTATGTAAACCAAGCAATAAATCAGAATCGTTCGATTGAACAAGCTATTTAGTGACCGCACGGCCGCTAGGATGGATTCCTGGAATTCGTTCTCTATGGATTTGCTTAACATCCCTCCTGGACGGGCTGCTTTGTCAAACAGAAAGCCGGTCAACCAACCGGTAACTAGCAGGAATAGCCCCGTTCCAAGCAGAGTGACACCAATATTTTTTATACCCTTGCGCTTGGTCTCATTTAAGAACAGCAAGCCCGCAGCCAAAAGGCCACTCAAAATTAGCAAAATCCACGGCAAGACTTTGGCAACTTGATACAGCGACCGGGCTCCCTCGGCTTTGTCAAAGAAAGTTTCGCCATTAGCGTCTTTCGACAAGTTATCAGCTGACAATACGGGGTTAGGTATAAATTTGTTATCTTTGTTTAGCTCAGCTACGGCGTTATTACGGACATCCGCTGGGCTAAGCGTTGCCGGTCGGCACGTCAGTGAAAACGGATCAGCATCTGGATCAATTGTCCTGGCCTGAGTCGTTGTGCAGACTGGCAGTGAGGCGGCGTGTTTTTCGACTTCAGCGCCGGCCGCGGCGATGAAGTTAGCCTTGGCTTGGGTTAAGTCAATCCGGAAATCCGGTGACTCGACTTCCCCGTTCAGCCAGTGGTAAATACCATCCAATGCTTGCTCAGTTGAGCTTTGCAACACTTCTGGGGTGAAAGCCTGCTTGGCAGCCGTTTCCAGAGCATTCAAGCTGAGCTGCTTGTCGGCCGGTGCGGCGGATTCACCGGATATATCATTATTTTTCCTAGCGGCGTCTAGAACATTTTGGACTAGGCCGTCATAGAGCTTATTGTCGGCTAGTGATTCCTTGAGTGATGTAGGCGATGCGAACACCGACACCAGAGACGCGGTTATAGCAGCTGAAAATAATGCCAGCTTCAGGAGTCCAGAGCTTGTAATTCTAAGAAAGTTTTTCATCCCGTCAGAACCCACTTTACCGTTTGATGCTGGTTGACGCTTGAATCTTTCTTCTGGTGTTCAATCGTGAAATGGTTTATGAAAGTTTTTTGGGTTCCTACGGGATTCATAAGCAGTATTGTAACAGGGACTTAGGCGATTTTACTCAAGTACCGGAGTCGTCTAGAACGGGCTGGCTAGCTTGGTGGCCTACAACCAAACTTAAGGCACGTTCTCCCACTTCTCTTGATGTTGGGTTACCCTCTCCTGGTACCTCAAATATTATTCGCCGGCTTCTTTCGGCTTCAGAAAGTCCCTTGGTACCAATTTCGTAGTTCTTCAGAACAATGCCATAGTCTGCATTAAGAGATGTTGCGCAACGCGCCCCAATGTTTTTATAAACATCCCTGGAAGTTATACGAACCCCGGGTTGATTAATGTCAAAGTCCTCAATTATTTCTTCTGATTCTTTTGCAGTCGTAGAAACTAATTTCTGCTCAAGATCTGTCTCAGACGTAACGCGTAACAGCGCACGAGCAGCATTTTGACCGAAATTTCCAATTTCCCATGTGACAGTAGAGTCAACTTCTCTTAATTCACCATTTAGCATCACTCTTTGCTTAGGTAGACCGCTGATGTGTTGGCTGGTCTTTATCTTTCGAAGGCTACGCATACTGAAAAATGTAAACTTACCACCGTTTCCGTAAATCTTGGCATATTCAGCAGCATCCCGATGAGGCACATCAATCCCCGCATTAAGGTTAGCCGCTCCCAGAAACTCAGCCCTGGCATCCATTATTCTCCGGGCTCGCCTCATGTTTGGCCATATTCTTCGAATTCTTCCGGCGTCAGGAGGATTAAAAACTGTCGCAACTTTTTTTCGATCCAGCTTAACCTTGCCTCGGTTCAGAATGATCGCCTGTTCGTCTGTATCGATTGACTCGTGTAGCTTAAATGCAGCAGCTAAGCCCCCAAGCCCTACTGCCACTTTTGCACCTATTGCAGGTAAGTTTCCTGCATTACCAGTAAGCATTTCCATTGATGGAGTGGCCATTTGTCCCCCAAGAGATAGTTATTGTTATTTAATTCAGTGTAGCACCATGTTGTATAGTTGGGTATATGGGAAATGACAGTATTTTTACGAAGATTATCAAGGGTGAAATCCCTTGCTACAAAATCTACGAGGACAATCAAACCATCGCCTTTCTAGACATTTCACCCTATACCGAAGGCCACGCGTTGGTGGTTCCCAAAGAACAAATTGACCATTTATGGGATATCCAAGATGAGCGGTACCAACACCTAATGGGTGTCGTTAAACGGGTGGCGCAGCGGCAGCGCGAAGTCTTAAGGCCCGCTCGTGTCGGTGTTATTGTCGAAGGCTTTGCGGTTCCCCACGCGCACATACATGTTTTTCCAATGGAAACCGGCCTCGAAGCCACAATTGAAAACCAGGTTTCTAAACCAACCGACGAACGATTAGCGGTCATGGCCAAAAAGCTAGCCTTCTAACTCTCTGCCGGAGTTCTACCTTACCCTCATTTTGGTCCGATCGGACGTAAATTGGGGTAAGTGGGTGTGGTAGAATTCGGTTATGTTTTCAAATGTATTAGTTGCCTTCATTGGCGCCATCGGCGCGGCCGGCTGGGTGTATTCCAAGACTCAGCGCCGGACTGGCAACAATACCAAATCTTCTCTAAGCGTAGCCGCTGCGGTCGGCGGCCTGGTCTTTCTAGTTATATTAGTTCTTCTCAGCATGCTCTTCTAAAACTAGCCATTTAATACTAGTTTTCTGCGCCTGGAGCTAGTATTATAAGGTTTATATGAGTGGTAATAAGGCGGGGGCGGAAACGGCCTTAGGCGAGGCATTGCAGGCGGCGCGTAAGGCTGCTGGGTTAACGCAGCAAGAGCTCTGCCACAAAGCTAACTTAAGCTATTCCACACTAGCCAAAATCGAGCGCGGCGCCATCAAAGCCCCGTCAGTATTTACGATCCACACTATTGCGTTAGTACTGGGTACGACCCTGGATGAGCTAGTCGGCAACGCCCTGCCCGACCTGCCGCCAGAGACCAAGAAAACTTCTAAAAGCGGCGTGCGTTTTGTATTCTTTGATGTCAATGGCTGTTTGGTGCGGTTCTTTCACAGGGCCTTTACCCAGATTGCTGTCGAGAGCGGCAAGCCAGCCGACATGATAGAAACAACTTTCTGGCATTATAACGACGTAGTTTGTCGGGGTGAGATGCCGATCGATGAATTCAACCAGATTCTAGGCAACCAGTTTGAGCTGCCCGGGTTTGACTGGCGGACGTATTACCTGACTGCGATCGAGCCGATCGAGGAAATGCACGAGCTCCTAGGGTGGGCGAGCTCGCTGTACCATGTCGGACTGCTGAGCAATATAATGCCGGGTCAGATAAAGGCCATGATCGACAAAGGTCTGATCCCCAACATCCCATACTCGGCGATTGTGGATTCCTCAGAGGCCAAAGCCATTAAACCAGAGGCCGAGATCTATAAAATTGCCGCTGCAAAGGCCGGCTGCGAACCAAATGAAATCCTGCTGGTCGATGACTCCAGATCCAACGTTATAGCCGCCGAGCGGGCTGGCTGGCACGTGCTGTGGTTTGACGACTATCGGCCTGAGGAAAGTGTTAACCGCGTCCGGCAAGCACTAGAACCAGCAGATTAGTGTTTACGCTTTTGAGAAGTCTGCTTTATTATTAGACAATAAGTGTTGAAAAAGGTATAAAGGACAAAACAAAATGGCACGCTTACCCGTTCCCGGCTCCGACAAAGGTACTTGGGGAGGCATCCTCAACGAGCGGACAGGCATCGGGAGGTCACCCATGGGCTACGGGACGTCGACCACCCACAGCGGCAGGTTTCCAAGGAGGCTCCTTGGAAACAAGTGGGTTATGAAATGAGCTCTAGTTGGCGCCGCTGAAGCGGTCGTATTCGGCCTGGGTTTTAGTCAACAGGGCTTTGGTGGCGTCTAGCTGCTGCTTAGTTTCGTCCACCAGCGCCTTAGGAGCGCTTTTGACGTAGTCTTTGTTGTCCAGGCGGGCTTCGAGCCGGACAATGGCTTGTTCGTGACGACGGATCTGCTCCTGAAGCTCATGCAGGAAATGCTTGATCGAATCATGGTCCAGGTCCAGCCAGCAGTTGTAAGCCGTCTGAGTCAGGCGCAGGCCGTGGCCGTCACGGACTTCTTTGACGTCGTTGATCTTAGCCAGGGTCTTAATTAGTTCAGCATGCTCGCTCAGGAATGGCTCATTGGAGTAATAAAGGCTTAAATCGCGCAGACCCAGGACTGTTTTGATATAGCGGATTTCACTGACGATGGACTTAATTTCTTCAAAGGCTTGGCCCTTTTTAGCATCAACTTTAATCGGCTCGGGCCATTTGCTGATGGCTAGCAGGCTGTCCCCCTCCTTCGCTGAAGCTTCGGAGGACAGGCCTTCCCACTTCAATGTCTGCCAAATTGTTTCAGTTACGAACGGCGCGAACGGATGCGTTAATTTCAAAACCGACTCCAGAACGTAAGCCAGGACGCTCTTGTTCGGGTTAGTCTTGCTAGTTTCTATGTACCAATCGGCCAGCTCGTCCCAAACAAAATGATAGATGGCATCATAGGCTTCAGAGAAGCGGTACTGGTCTAAAAAGGTAGAGACCGCCTCTGTCAACTGTTGTAATTTAGTCAATATAAAGTAATCAGCACTGGCGGTCGGTTGGGGGTCACCTTTTAGGCTAAAATCATCACCGACTTTACTTTCGATAAACCTAGCGACATTCCAAAGTTTGTTGGTAAAGTTACGGGCACCAATAATTTTGCTTTGGTCATAGGGGCGATTAACGGCTGGTGCTCGGCCGCTTATGACACCCATTCGGAGAGCGTCCGAGCCATATTTATCAATAACTGGCATCGGGTCAACTACATTGCCCAGGCTCTTGCTCATTTTGGCGCCATCTTCAGCCATGACATAGCCGTGGATGTAGACGTCTTTGAACGGTACCTGCTTGGTCATGTATAACCCGAGCACGATCATCCGAGAAACCCACGGGTAGAGGATTTCACCGCCGGTTTCCATGAGGCTCAGCGGATAGAACTGTTTGTAGTCTTCCCCGTCCGGATAATTAAGTGTGGCATAGGGCCAGCTGGCGCTAGAAAACCAAGTGTCGAAAACGTCTGAGTCTCGTTTGTAAGTCTTGCCGCCGAGTTCAATAAATTCCTGGTCGACTCGCTCGTCGTAGATCCAATCGTCAGCATCGTCGACGTTTTGGAAAGCTGGTATTGGGATGCCCCAGGCGATTTGCCGGGAGATGTTCCAATCACGCAAGCTCTCTAAGTATTTAATTAGCTGCTCCCTCTTAGCGTCAGGGTAAAACGTAATTTTCTTGTCCTTGAGAGCCTTTATAGCTGGTTCAGCCAGAGGTTGCATATCGACGAACCACTGCTCCATCAGCATCGGCTCGATCACCGTGCCGCACTTATAGCACTTCCCTACTCGGTTCTTGTAATTTTCATCAACTTTGACCAGTAGCTCTTTCTCTTTCAGTGCTTCAACGACGGCTTTGCGAGCTTCGAGTACTGTCATGCCGCGGAAACGGCCGGCTTTCTCGTTCATGGTACCGTCATGATTAATAACTCGCACTGCTGGTAGATTATGACGCTGCGCCACTTCCCAGTCGTCAAACGAATGGGCCGGAGTGATCTTCACCACCCCTGTTCCGAACTTCGGATCTACCATCGGATCACTAATTACCATAACCTCAAACGGCCCATTGACTCCCTCCACCGTCACGTTCTTCCCTATCCACTCTTGGTAGCGCTTGTCATCGGGGTGTATGGCTACGGCCGTATCGCCGAACTTAGTTTCTGGCCGGGTAGTAGCCAGCTCAAACGGCCCATATCTCATGTAGTACAGCGGCGTGGTCGTATCTTCATATGCCACCTCGATGTCAGCAAATCCTGTCTGGTGCAGAGTGCAGTAATTTACCAGGCGTTCGCCTCTGTAAATTAGCTTCTCATCCCACATCTTTTTGAACGTTTTATAAGCTAGTTTTACGACTTTGTCGTCCAAGGTGTAAGTATATCGTGACCAGTCGACACTGGCGCCCAAGCGGCGGAACTGGGTTTCGAATAATTTACGGTTCTGGGCTACAAAATCCCAGATCTGTTGATAAAGCTCTTCCCTGCTGAAATCAAATCTGCTCTTCCCCTCTTTGGCTAGGTGTTTTTCAAACACTGCTTGGGTTTCAAAACCGGCGTGGTCGGCCCCTGGTACGAACAATGTAGCCTTACCTTTCATCCGGTTGTAGCGAGTAGCTATGTCTTCTAGTGCTAAAGTCATCCCTGTCCCTATATGAACGCTGGCGTTGGCATTTGGCGGCGGCACCACGATGCTAAAACTGCCGTCCCCGCCTCTGTTCTGCGGCGTGAATGCCGCGCCCTTTTCCCAGAGTGCATAAATATTATCTTCATAATCTTTTGGTTCGTAACTTTTGGGCAAATTCACAAGGAGAGTATACAGTAAACAGTTTACAGCTAACAGTTTACGCCAATTCCAGCTGCTTTCGAAACTGTGTACTGTCTACAGTAACCTGTTAACTTTTCTTAAATTTTTGGCAATACTTAATAAAGTTTCACGTGAAACCCTCATAACTAACGCCAAGTTGTGCCCACCATTCGACTCGCTTTGCTCTCTCGTGGTAAACATACAAGTTTGAACCAGGAAGTGAGCTGAACCTTCAAATTTATTGAATGATCCTGAGCCTAGTCGAAGGACTTTTGATTTGTAAGTGCGAACCGGTTGGCTAGCCGGATATTACCCACATTTTTGTTTTCACCTACAAGTATAACAGGGAAGAATCAGTGATACAATAATGTTATAAACACAACAGTTACATTGATAGATTTGGTTCAATACTGAGAGAGTAAGGGTCGGCGATTGTCTGATCACACATAGCTTTATAACAACCTAAAGTTGCGATCATAGCGCCGTTGTCGGTCATGAGCTTATAGTCTTGAAACTGCAAAATCCCCTCTGTTTCGAGTGCTATAGGGTCGCACCCTATAGCAGAAGCTAGTCTGGTTGTTAGTTGCCGGCGTAATTCCAAACTGGCGGCTACGCCGCCCCCGATAACTACGCTTTTAGGCTGGAACTCTTCATAAGCCTGAATTGTCTTATCAACCACCGTTTCAATGGCGATACGCTGGAAGCTGGCAGCAATGTTAGCTTTCTGAGACTCTGAGAGCCTCTCTGGCAGTCCAGAGGAGGGAAATGTGTGGTTCTCTTCAATTTCAGCCTGGGCGGCCCTTAGAACGGCAGTTTTTAACCCCGAGAAGCTAAAATCATATTTCCTCGACTCAATTATGGCGCGCATTGCTGCGTTATCACTCCGGGCAGCACTCACCGTACTATCTGGTACGGCTCGCTTGCTGTCCTCGTTGCTGCCTTGCACTGCATCACCAAATTGAGACCGAGTCGGACTGTACAACTTGGCTTTGGGGAAGTTGAATGCATGCGGGTCGCCTTTTTTGGCAGCTTCACCGACACTTGGGCCGCCAGGGTAGGGCAGGCCTAGGATTTTAGCGACCTTGTCAAAAGCTTCGCCGATGGCGTCATCGTGAGTTTGACCCAATAAGGTGTAATCAAAGTGATTTCGCCAGAGAACTAGCTGCGAATGGCCGCCGGAGACGATTAATCCTAACAGAGGAAATTCGGGCTGCTTGCTCGGCAATTTATAGCCGGACAGCGAAGTGTCAGTCAAGAAATTTACATAAATGTGGCCCTCGACGTGGTTGATGGCGTACAACGGCTTATTTTTGATAATCGCTAGTGTCCGGGCGGTCATAACACCGACTAGCAGGGAACCACCTAAGCCAGCGCCATATGTTACAGCAATCGCATCGATGTCATCCCAGCTACAATTGGCTCGCTTCAAAGACTGCTCTATTACTGGCATAATGGCTTCGATGTGGGAGCGGGCGGCAATTTCTGGCACGACACCACCGTAAGCGGCGTGCAGATCCATGCTGCTCAGCACTACGTTAGACAGCAGTTTGCGGCCGTCTTCTACGACGGCGGCCGCTGTTTCATCACAAGAAGTCTCAATCCCTAAAATTTTCACGACAGAAACAGTATACTAGAGGTAATGAATTTTCGATCTGTTGTTAAGAAATTGATCCCGGTTGGTTTGTTCAAAAAGATTGAGCCGTATGGCCACTGGGTCGAGTCTGTAATTATGCAGATAAAGTATGGTTTTCCAGCCCGCGACCTCAAAGTTATCGGCGTAACTGGCACTGACGGCAAGACCAGTACCTGCAGCCTGATTACCCAAATGCTGCGCCATAACGGCTATAAAGTGGCCATGATGACCACCATTTCAATCGATTATGGCGATGGCAAAGGCGAGCAGCCTAATCCATCGCGGCTGACGACTCAAGGTGCTAGCTCCTTAGTCCACAAACTGAAGCAGGTCAAAACGGCTGGGGCGGAGTGGCTGGTGCTGGAAACGACTAGCCAAGCGCTGGCCCAGTACCGGGTTTGGGGCGTGCCATATACGATTGGCGTCATGACCAATGTCAACCACGAGCACCTGGATTATCACGGCACATTTGAGCGTTACCGCGACGCCAAAAAGAAACTATTTAAACTTGTAAATCGCAACAAAAAAGGCTTGCAAGTCGGCATTGCTAACGCTGACGACCCGAGCGGCGAGTTGTTTGCCGGAGAAGTTGCTAACCCAGTCTTATACGGAGTAAAAAACGGCAAATTGCGGGCAAATGACGTCAAGCTAACCCCGGCCGGCAGCCATTACATCGCCCGGATTGAGAATGACGATTACCATATCGAGTGCCATTTGCCAGGCAGCTTCAATGTCTATAACTCGCTGGCAGCTGTAGGTGTGGGCCGAGCATTGGGCTTAAGCGCACCAGAAATAGAGCAGGGGATTGCCAGCCTAACATCAGTTGAAGGCCGAATGACGCGGGTTGACGAAGGCCAAGCTTTCACAGTGATTGTCGACTATGCCCACACGCCGGAGAGCTTCGAGAAGATCTTTAACGAAGTTAAGCCGCTAGTCGAAAACCGGATGTGGGTTGTCTTCGGTTCGGCCGGGCGGCGGGATGAAACCAAGCGGGCCGCCCAGGGTGAGATAGCCGGAAAATACTGCGATATGGTGGTGGTCACCGAAGAAGACGACCGCGACATGGACGGCCAGGCAATCCTGGAGCAAATTGCCGCCGGCGCGATTGCCGCCGGCAAGCAAAAAGACAAGAATTTATTCCTAATTCATAAGCGTGAAGACGCCGTCCAGTACGCTGTTGACCATGCCCAAAAAGGCGATGCTATATTGCTGCTAGGCAAGGGCCACGAGAAATCAATACTGACAAACGGTCCCCAAGCCGAGGAATTCCGCCACTTGCAGCAGAACGACGACGATCCCAAACGGGTCGCCAAACGTGTCTACGATGAAGTCTCAGTCGCCCGAGCTGCCCTCAGAAAACATATGTAACATACCACTCATTGACAAATAAGCAAAAGCATGATACAATGCCACTGTTAATTACTAAAATAAAAAATGTCACACGAAAAACAACCCAGTATTACACCTCAGGAATTCGGCTTCGTTAAGCACGAAGCCGGGCCAGATTTCCTACCCAAACCGGAAGATTTAATGCCGGTATTCAATGGGCTGGTTAGAGAACCTGTGCCAACACAACTGCTTGAAACCGATCATGGCAACCAGGCTTTACTTTGTAGCCTGATAGGCAATAATCCCAAACTAACAGAAATTGCACGTAACATCGAAGACAAGCACAGTAAAGAACCCCAGCACTCGGCATCAATTCAAGCTTATGTCCTTCGTATGCTTAAAAATGTAGTGGATAATCCAGGGCAGGGAGTTAAAGCTGTCGTAGGCCCTAAAAACACTATTTTTTATGATGGCAACGTAGGGGTGAGTAACGGACGGTTGCTACGGGTCTACATGACCAAGGTTGGGCAAATCGATAAATTACCAGTCTACGCAAAGATTGCAGCCTGTCGTACTAAAGAAGACGAACGTCGACTTTATAGGGCGTTAGGACTTGACGGAGGAGTAAGTTTATGACTATCCTACCTTCAGGAACACACGAAATGGCAAACCATATTACTCGAATGGAAATCACGGGTTCACTAGCAGCTCCTGATGGGAAGCCGGTAGAACTTGATATGTTTGTATATGACGACGAAGGTAAATGCTACAGCATGAGTGTCATGACCGTTGAACGCTACGATACACTACGCGGAGATATGCTGGACGGGCGAGAAGAAGAAGGTACTGCCCATATCTTTGTGCTTAATGAAGAGCGGATTGTACTTGACTCGTTGACAGAACTTTTGAGGGCTCCTGATGTCAAAGTCTTCGATCCCTACCTTCAGCCTGTAGCCGATACGGCTGCTTAAAGCTATCTATTATCAAGGGTTAAAGTCGAGCAGCGGATGAAACCGCCGCCTTTGCGCAGCTCTTCGACGTTAGGCGTGATGGTTTTAAAACCTTCGGACTCCAGGGCATATTGAAAATCTGGGGCATGGGCGCTCATGATAACTATTTCACCGGTCGAAACTAGGTTCAGGGCTAGGCCTTTGGTTGCCTCGCTGCGAGACACTTCTAGCTTGTCGACACCCTCAAAAGCCGCCAGTTTTTGCCGGCTATCAGGGGTAAACGCTTCTGGGCACCAAGCAATTAAGCCTTTTTGAGTGTCTGAAGGACCACGCAAAACAGCCAGGGCTAAATCCAAATCGTAATAGTAGCTGTCCGGCCAGTCGGTGGTTTTATTTATCACCCGCGGACCGAGGCCAAAAAAGCGGCGCTTAGGAATAGTTTGCAGCCCAATAACTTCGTAATTCAGCGTTTTAGCAATAAAGTCGTGGGCGGCACGGTCGGTCCGATATTCTGATCCAATGAATAAATAATTGCCGCAGGGCAGGGCATCACCCTGGCCGCTGAAGCGCAAATTATCGGGCACTTTAACTGTTTTTTTGCCCAAGCTTTGCAAGACTTGTTCGGCATAAGGCTCTTCGGCCTTGCGCTTATTGGGCAGGGAAGACAGGACTACTTTGTCGCCGCGGCATAAGCCCCAATTAGCGGTGTAAACGCCGTCCTGGCAGTTTTCGGGCGGCGCGACTTGCTTAACTGTTACTCCGGCTGATTGCAGGGCTTCGCGAATGGCGGCGTGTTCTTTTTTGGCCCGCTCGACATCGACAGGTATATGCGAATCCATGTGGGCATTGATGGCAAACTCATCGCTGAAATAATCAGCCCCGGACATCAAAACTATGGAGTTAAGCATAAAGTCTATTTTAACAGCTAGACTTAATAGCTTATTGGTCGATTATCCAGAACTTGATATTACTGCCACCAACTGGCGTTTCCAAAGGTTCTAAGACGATGTTATAAGGGTTCTGGTCAATATCAGGGATATACTCATCAGGGCTTAGGTACTTTGCCATTAAGGCTTTTCTAAGTATGCCCAAAGTCATACCATACCGTCCAGCAATTTCTTCTTGGAATTCGTCAGTTACCCCACCATACAAATTGTCGATGGATTCCTTTAAATGTTGCTCGCGAGGCTCATGGTGATAGCCCAATACGTCCCCAACAGTGACGCCGTTATCAATCTTTTGCATAAGCATAAATTGCTTTCTCGTATCCTCTTTCATGGCGATGATTCCGTAATGTTGGGGTACTCCTATCCAGCTAGGATCGTATGCAGCGTTTTTGCCTGGATCATAATTATCCACCGCATCAATAAGCCTATCCATACGGTAAAGAGATGCAAATAAATCATCGCCAAGTAGGCGTTTTTCTTTGACCGCCAAGCTAGTATCTCCTAATGAAAATATGCGAGCGCTGCCACCTTCAGCCATGAAACGTCGAGTGTCAGTATCGGCTTCTCGACCGTGGTGGTAGTCGTCGGCATAATGCCTTAGTAACCTGCCTATGTTTTGACCAGCTACAAGCTTGCGCCCTGTCCCAGTCAGCAAAATAATGGCTCTATCAGATTCGTACTGGCGCCATTCTGAGCCGTCAAACTGTTCAAAAGTCCGCATTTTCAACGGAAGCGTCGTCCTGACATCGATCATATTATTTATATTTTACAATAAAACTATTTATTTAGCAATAGCCAATTACCTTTAATTGCATTTTACACCATGCGTATAACTAATCAATATCGGACTAAATGATTTAAGGGTTGGCTATTGCTGGTCTGATTTGCTAGAGACTTGCAGGCTTTTTTGGCGCCAGCCGGCTGCGACTTGATTTGCTATATGTTCATTAATTTTTTCTTCGGGAATTCTTTTGTAGCCATCGCTGCCTGAGCCTGATCGTTCTTCGCAGGGTTGGCCATGGTATTTCCATAGTAAAACAGCCGGTACGGTAATATCTTTGCCGTGGACGTTTAACCTTAACAAATTTGACGCTGAAAGCGAGCCTAGTAATTGCTCGGCTGGAGTAGGGACGATAGCGCCATTCGGGTGGATAATTTCGTACAGTTTAGAATCAGGCGATTCAAGCAGGGTAGGCTCTCCGCCATTGATGGCTTGCCATTCCTGCTCATTAGGTAATTGCGCGCCCACCGTATGCTCCTATTTGCCCTGCAAATCTAATATAAATTTTTCAACCTGAAGTTGAGCCAGGGAAGCTTGAATTTCATCCATAGGCTCGCCCGAAGTGGTTCCGGCCCACACATGCTGCAGCGGCATGCCAGCATGCTGGCCCCCAAACCAAAACGGTTGATTTTCTTCGTTTTCTCGAGAATTTTCGATCAATTGATGAACAACCCGAGCAGCAGTAGGACTTTTTGTCATTATTTCAAATCGGACTACTGATTCTTGAGAAGTAGGCGACATTCTTAGAACTTCGTTCTGGACAAGCAGTTTCATAAGCGTAATTATAGCATAAAGTAGTAAAACTAACAATACATTTTGTAATAACATTAGCTAGTCACTTGACAGCGGAATTAGAGGTCGCTTATTATGGGGGTTGGTAATTAGCACTCTCATGGTTAAAGTGCTAAAACTCAGAAGTAATAGGAGGAAAAATGGCAGTTAATATTCAACCACTAGCTGATTATGTTGTCGCCCAGAGCGAGGAAGCCGAAAGCAAGACGGCCAGCGGCTTGTATTTGACCCAAACCGCCCAGGAAAAGCCCAAAACCGCTAAAGTCGTAGCAGTCGGCAAGGCAGTCAAGGAAATCAAGACTGGCGACAAGATTATCTACAAAAGCTACAGCACCACCGATGTAAAAGTCGACAAAGAAGAGTACATTCTAGTTAAAGAAGAAGATATCTTAGCAACCGTTAAGTAGGAGAATTTTATGGCAAAAAAAGTTTTTTATGATGATGATGCCCGCCGCCGGGTTTTAGGCGGAGCTCAAATTTTATACGACGCCGTGAAGACCACAATGGGCCCTAAAGGCCGCAATGTTGTTATCAGCAAGTCCTATGGCAATCCGACCGTTACCCATGACGGCGTAACGGTAGCTAAAGGCGTCGAAATCGCTGATGTGGACGATGAAACCTTAGGTTACAAAGTCGGCGCCGAGCTGATCAAGCAAGCTGCCAACAAGATGAACGATGTTGCTGGCGACGGTACTACCACTGTTACGGTGCTGACTTACCACATCTTGAACGAAGCCAACAAACTGATTGCCGCCGGACACGATCCAATAGCCCTGCGCAAAGGCCTGGAAGCGGCCGCCCATGATGTCATTGCTAAGCTCAATACTATGGCCGAAGACATCCAGGGCAAGAAAAACCGGGTGGCTGAAGTCGCTACTATCTCCGCCGGCGACAGTGAAATCGGCAATTTGATTGCAGACGTAATTGAAAAAGTCGGCAAAGACGGCGTAATTACTGTTGAAGAAGGCCAGGGCTTAGCTCTAGAGAGCGAAGTCGTCGAGGGCTTTACCTTTGACCGCGGCTTTGTCAGTCCGTACATGGTAACCGATCCGGCTCGTATGGAAGCTGTTTATGACAAGCCAGCTATCGTCGTTACGGACAAGAAAGTTAGTTCTATCCAAGACCTGCTGCCACTACTGGAAAAACTAGTCCAATCAGGCAAAAAAGATTTAGTACTGGTGGCTGAAGATGTCGAGGGCGACGCCCTGGCGAACCTAGTGCTGAACAAATTAAAGGGCACTTTCAATGCCGTAGCTGTTAAGGCACCAGCATTTGGCGACCAGCGCAAGGAAATCCTGACGGACATCGCAATTCTAACTGGCGCGACGGTTATCTCCGAAGATTTAGGCCATAGTTTCGAAGACGCTGAGCTCAATATGGTCGGAAGCGCGCGCAAGGTACTTGTTACCAAAGACGAAACTACCATCATCGAAGGCAATGGCGATGTTATGGAAGTCGACGCACGGATCAAGCAAATCGCTTCCCAGGCGGATGCTGCCAGCAGTGAATATGACAAAGAAAACCATGAGAAGCGCCGGGCCGCGCTGCAAGGCAAAGTCGCTGTTATCAAAGTCGGCGGTGCTACCGAAACTGAAATCGAGGAAAAGAAATTCCGGGTTGATGACGCTGTGCACGCCGTAAAAGCGGCGCTGGATGAAGGCATCGTGCCGGGCGGCGGGGTGACACTGGTGCGCTTGGGGTTAGCACTTTCTCCAGAAGGGGAGCTTGGCAAGAGACTTCGTGAAGATGTTGCAAAGAACCCGGAAATGATACCAGGCATCGCTCTACTTGCGGGTGCGTTACAGACTCCGTTCCTAATCTTGACCGAGAATGCTGGCCTAAACTCCTCGGCTCTACTGGACAAAGTACAATCTGCGAAACTCGGGCATGGAGTTGACGTCAACAATCCTTCTAAGTTAGTGGACTTGAAGACCGTGGGGGTCATTGACCCAGTACGTGTTGTTAAAGAAGCAGTTCAGAATGCAGTGTCGATTGCCGGTACCAGCATGACCATGGGTGCTTTAGTGGTTGATGTACCAGAAAAAGCTGCTCCGGCACCGGATATGTCCGGCATGGGCGGCGGCGGCATGATGGGGATGTAAAAGTAATAGAGACAAACCTACGGTACTATCACCCCACAAAACAGGTTTTGCGGGGACCCCGGTTTTTCTCATCGCGCGGGGCGCGGAATGAATCCGCGTCTCCGGTCATTCGACTCTGAGGTATGAGCCCTCAGGCTCAGACTCGAAGAGCTGCTCTCCCCTAAAACAAATTGTGCATTAAGGCGGCCATAACTAGGGTCGTTTTTTATGGCTATGCTATAATTCAAAACATAACCACTAGGGAGATAAGTACTTGGCCCGACTACCAATACCAGGAGGTGACACAGGGACCTGGGGAGACATCCTCAACGAATACCTAAGCGTTGAACATAACACTGACGGTACGCTCAAAAGTTCCGGCTCATTAGCTTCTAAAGCTGATGACTCCACTGTAGTCCACGACACCGGCGATGAGACCATCGCTGGTATTAAAACTTTCTCTTCCTCGCCGGTAGTCCCAGCCCCCGGTAGCAATACAGACGCTGCTAACAAAGCTTACGTAGACTCGGTTGGCTCAAGTGGTACCCCCGATGCTGACGCCACTACCAAAGGCAAGCTTCAGCTGACCGGTGACCTCAGTGGTACTGCTGTCAGCCCGCAGATAGCTGCCGGTGTCATAGTAAACGCCGACATCAATGCCTCGGCGGCTATCGCCAAATCCAAACTAGCCGCTCTTAACATTGTTAATGCTGACGTCGATGCCGCCGCAGCCATTGCCCAGTCTAAGATCGCCAACCTGACCAGTGACTTAGCTACCAAAGCCAACGACAGCGCCGTGGTGCATAACACGGGCACTGAAACCATTGCTGGGATCAAGACTTTCTCTTCCATTCCAGTAGTACCAGATAGCTCCTTCTCAGCTGCCAAACTCTCCTTTGATGTCGCTACCCAAGCCGAACTGGATGCTGTGATCACTACTGCCACGCCGACGGTAAGTGCTCCAGGGAACCTTGGATCAACAAGGACTGTTACATTCACTGCGGCAGAAGAGCTCTGGCTCGACGGAATATTGAACGCAAACCTAGCCATCACTGTTAACGGAGCTACCGCTGGATCGCGCCTGCTTGTTTCTGGTGTACAGGATGCAACTGGAGGGCACACACTGACTGTTGCTGGTATAGCCATTCAGATCCCCTTAGCAGCCAATGACTCATTTATTGTGCTGGTCCGGTGGATCGACGATACTACTTTTAGAGCGGAATCACTGGGCTTAGAGAGTGACGCGGCTGCCCTCGCAGCAATTAAAACAATTCCCAAAAATACTCAGACTACTAGCTATACGCTCGTTTTAGGGGACGCAGGTAAAGCGGTCGAAATGAACTCGTCCAGTGCCACCGTCCTGACCGTTCCACCGAATAGTAGTGTGGCTTTCCCATCAAACACAGTTATCGAGGTGGTACGCCTTGGCTCGGGGAGTTTGACAATCACACCGGGATCGGGAGTAACTATTCCTAACCGTATCCAGCCCGCAGGTACTAGCTCCAGAACAGTCGTCAATCAGTACTCGTCTGTTTCTCTGCGTAAACGCTCAACGGATGAATGGCATATGGAAGGGGATATTGTTTGAGTTTTGCTATTATACGCCGGGGTATTTTGTCCAGACCGATCACAACGGCTCCGGTTACGTTTCTCACCGATACTTTCACCGACATTGCTGAAACGCTGCTACAATCCCACACCTCTGACAGTGGCGCTACCTGGACAAAGCACACCGGAGCCACCTCAGATGCAAAAATTAGCGATGCTAACCGGGTACGGGGCGACACTGGCGTGGGAATATACTACTCATCTGCTATACCGCCTTCAGCAGAATATGAGGTAGAGGCAGTTATCAAGATATTCTCAACAAGTTCGTCCTCGGGTCCGGTGGCCCGGCTGGAGGCGTCGACCATATCAACTTTTTACCAACTCCGTTATTCTGCCACTCAATGGGAATTACTTCAAGTGGTAAACAATGTTTTCACCACACTCGGTACCTGGGCGGAAACGCTGGTAAGTGGTGATGTTCGGACGGCCAAGCTTGTAGTCACTAACACCGATAAGCTGGCATATATCGATGGCGTTTTGCGCATTAGTTCGAGTACGAACGTTATAGCAAGTGCCAATCGAGCTGGTATACGTGCAGGTGCAGCCACAAACTCAACTGCTGAACATATAGATTCGATTATAGCGACGACACTGTGAGTACCTCACGGATCGGCGCGGCCAAGCTTGTTAGCTCATCGACTGACGTTGCTGAAACACTCTTTCAAACAGTCGATGGCTGGGGCTACTCATCGAAGCCATTTGACAATAGTGATATGTTTTCCTCGAGTACCGTTACTATGACTGCATCGGAGCAAAATGCCGTTTTGGAGTTTCTGAACGTTCAAATGAAACTGAATCGGAATCGACCCTTTGTTCGCGGGGTTTTCTATCCGGTTGAAGAGACTAACGACAACTCAGATCCCTTGGTGACAAATGAGGCCGGTTTTTCTTTCGAGCGCATAAATACGCACGTTACAAACCTTAATACATCTATTGCGCAAGGGGTAAATATGCGTTGGATTTCACCCGTAAATCGTGAGTCATGGATGGGTACAAGTACCGCTAACGACGCTGCAGAATACGCCGAATGGCTACTGGCCATGGTCCGCCGCTACAGTACTAATGGCCAGCCGTTGACACATCTGTCAATTGCTAATGAGCCGAGCTACACTGGCAATACGCTGAGCGGAGCGTTTATACGGGATGTTATTAAAAATCTTTGTCCCCGAATGGCCGCTGAAGATTTGCTTGTTCCTATAATAATACCGGATGATGTTCGGGCCTCGGACGCGCTGGCAAAGTCGCAAATCATCATGGCCGACTCTACAGCTGCCCAGTACGTTGGCGCTATAGCGACCCACCTATATGATGAATCGATAAGTAACTTAACTACGCTTGGGGCTCTTGCTTCGCAGTATGACTTGCCCCTGTGGATGACAGAATTTTCCCGTCCCGCCATGAGTTCAGCGGGCCTTGCTACCACAGACATAGCCTGGCCGGAGCTTATGCATGACTTGCTCGTGACCTATAATGTCAGCGCCATTGACTATTTGTGGGGATGGTTCGGCTCTGAAGACGGCGCGCAGCTAGTAGTGCTTAATCACTCAGGCAACACCTATACCGGCTCTGTGCCTCGTAAAGTCGCGTATTATATGGGCCAATACTCACGGCACATACCACAGGGATCAGTTCGTGTAGGGGTAACAACGTCAGACTCAAGTGTTAAGGTATCAGCATATTCAACCGGTGCTAAACGGGTCGTTGTTGCACTCAATACAACTGGCGGGAGTTTAACTCCGACATTTACATTGGCGACTCTCGGGGGCGCTTCCAGTGTGAGCGGTGAGCGAACCAGTGCTAGCGAGAATTGGGTAGCCGTTGGCTCGATCTCAGTCTCAGGAAATACCTTCTCACCCACGCTTCCAGCGGGTAGCGTCACTACCTTCGAAACACCCTGATAAATGTCCCTTCGCAGCAGCGTCCGCACCCTCTCGATGCCAACAACGACCACCACCACGACGATCGCCACAGCGGACGGGTTCAACGTGCAAGGCACCGCCGGCAAGCTGATGTCGGTGGTCGGTGATGTCGCCTCGTCGCCCGACCAGCACGTCAACTATGCGTCCATCAGCAGCTCGGACGCAACCGGAGGCGGACGTTGGGTCGCGTACAACTCGACCGACGTGTCCGGCAACACCGATTGGATATTTACAACCCAGCTTGCAGCTGGGAAACGGGGTAATTTCTTCCCGTTTTTCAATAGCTAGTACAGCTTGAACTACCGTGGGATTACGGTATAATCTAACCATAACAACCATAGAGGGAAACAAATAATGGCCCGCTTACCAGT
>CAYXCB010000001.1:0-77445 GCA_964463635.1 uncultured Candidatus Saccharibacteria bacterium | reverse complement strand
AATTAATAGCTCCTTCGTTGAGGCTGATCAGGGGCTTTTGCAGGACTTCGCTAATCCGTCCCAGGGTTTCAAGACTTAAGTTTTGTTTGCCGTGTTCTATACGGTTGACGGCGGACTGGGAAGTAGAGAGTTTGCGGGCAAATTCCGCCTGAGTCAGACCACGTTCTTGGCGGATTTGGTAAATTAAATTGCCGATTTTTTCGTTTGTGGTGCTCATCAGCCACTTATTTTATATCAGCCGAGGTATATATAACAAGCATTTTGGCCGTATAGCCTTGCCTGTTAAAATAGCTAGCATGATTTAATTGCGTATGACTATTGTAATAATTCAAGAAGATAGTTACGTAATTGGAGTTCTATTATGAATCCCGTTAGAAATTCAGCAAAATGTAAGCCAAGCGATAGATCTAACAGGACTTAGTAGAGAAAGGATTTCTAACGGGATGAAAGACAAGCAAATTGAGGATTTGATTAAGGCGGAGGAAAAGCGGCAAACCGAAGGCCTGGAAATGATTCCCTCGGAAAACCACACCTCTAACGATGTATTAGCTGCTCTAGGCTCACGGCTAACTGACAAATATTCAGAAGGCTATCCAGGCATGCGCTACTATGGCGGCTGCGAAGTTGTTGACAAAGTTGAAAACCTGGCCCGTGACCGGGCCAAGGAGCTATTCGGCGTATCGCACGCCAACGTCCAGGCTCATTCCGGCTCGCCAGCCAACCAAGCAATCTACTTCGCCCTGTTAGACCCAGGCGACAAAGTCATGGGTATGAGCCTATTCTACGGCGGCCATATGACCCATGGGCTCAAAGTTAATTTCTCCGGCACATATTACAACTCTGTTCAGTACACTACAGACAAACAGGGCTTTTTGGACTACGACGCCATTGCCAAACAGGCCAAGGCAGAAAAGCCGAAGTTCATTATGTGCGGGACAACCGCTTACCCTCGTACTATTGACTGGCAGAAATTCCGAGAAATTGCCGACAGTGTCGGCGCCTGGCTGGTAGCCGACATTTCACACATCTCCGGCTTGATCGTTGCCGGCGTACACCCTTCTCCGGTAGGAATAGTCGATGTTATCATGACAACCACCCACAAGACACTCAGGGGGCCGCGTGGAGCCCTTATCTTATGCAACGGCAACACCTCTAATCCGCTCAAAAAACCAGAGCGAACCCGCGACAACCTGCCCTCGCTGATAGACAGAGCGGTCATACCAGGCCTGCAAGGCGGCCCGCATAACCATCAGACAGCCGCTATCGCTGTGGCGCTGCGTGAGGCCCTAACTCCTGAGTTTAAGCAATACGGCAAACAGGTCGCCAAGAACGCGTTAGCGCTAGCCAAAGCGCTGGCAAGCAGAGGTTTTGACCTGGTTACGGGCGGGACTGACACGCACCTAATGGTCGTTGATTTGAATAACAAGGGTATAAGCGGCAAGCAAGGCGAGCAGGCACTAGGCAAAGCCGGCATTACAGTTAACAAAAACACTGTACCATTTGAGCCTCGTTCGCCATATGATCCAAGCGGGATCCGTCTAGGTACGCCGGCCCTAACTACCCGCGGTATAAAAGAAGCTGAAATGGAGCAGGTGGCTGAATGGATTGACCAAGCTATCGCTCACAATGGTGACGATAAGTTTCTGACGGGCCTGGAAAAACAAATCAAAGAATTCGCCAAAGCCTTCCCGTTGCCGAACTAGCTTTTACGCCGGCGAAAGAGTAAGCCAGACCATGTGTCATCGATGGCACAAACCTTTGTGTCCACCCAGCCAAGAGGTAAAATTAAATCGCGAAAAGTTTGCTCAGTTACGTCGGTAGCCATGCCGGTCCGCGCTACAGCGGATTTTTTAGGCCAGCTGACCCACAAGCCTTTTTCTATGCCGTCTAGGTTAGTCGATTTTAAAAACTGTTCTAGTTTTGCTTTTTGAATAAAAAACACATGGGCCCAGTCGGCGGAAGCGGCCGTTGTAATTCCCAAAATGTTCGATTGCAAGTATTCAATAAACTGATCTGGAGCATCTTTTAGATAAATAACGTCGCCAGGCTTATAGCCAAGTTTTTCAACCAACGGCTTACCGGAATAGCCTGACTCCTGCATTAAAACTCTCCGAGTATACGGACTTCTGGCTCAAGTTCGATACCTAATTTATCTTTGACAGTACGCAGTATCTCCTGGACAACATTATAGATTTCGGTGGCGCTAGCCGTCCCAATGTTTTCAATTTTTAGGATGTGGTCCGGATGCAAGCGCACCTGGCCCCAGGTCTGTCCGCGGCTAAAACCAGCGGCCAGTAGTACATGTGCGGCAGAGACGCGGGCTTTGTCTTGGCCATGGATTTGGTTCTGACGGATCAGCTGGTCGCGGCTAATTGGCCGCTCCTCATGTGAAATGATAGCTTGTATCTGCGATTCGTTAACTAACGGGTTTTTAAAGAATGACCCTGCCGTCCAGGGGCCAACTGAAGTATCGCCTAGCAAAGAACCAGCTTTGCGCCTAGTTTCCATTATGATTTTCCGCCGGTTTTCTAGGCTGTCAGGCTTCAAGCCCAGTTGGTTAGCAGCAGCCAGTGCTGATTCGTATTCCAATTCACCGGTCGGCTGCAGGCTAAGCTCAAAAACAGCGTCTAACACCACCCAATCTTTATAGGCGTCTGATTGCAGGATACTGGTGCGGTAATCAAATTTAAAGTCACTATTTTGCCAGGTTGTAATTGAGCCGTCGCGGCTATTAAGCATGGTGGCTTCTACTAGGCAATCGGCTACTTTGTGGCCATAGGCAGCTATGTTGCCAGCCAGGGCAGCGCCAACCCCGCCGGGGATACCGCTAGTGAACTCTAAGCCCCAGAGGTTATGAGCGATCAAATATTGGACGAAATTATCCCAGTTAGCGCCGCTGCTAACGCGGATTTTCATATCGCCCACCTGCTCAATCTTTTCAATTTGGTTGAAAATCACCGTGCCTGACAAACCTTGGTCTGATATCAAGACATTAGCCCCATAACCAAGTACCCAAATGGGACCTTTTTGGGCCGCTCCTATCACTATCTCCTGGAGGTTATCAGCAGGTTCGGTATGGATAACTGTTTGGCCATTGCCTCCGGCGTGCAAAGAAGTGTATTCCGCCAGCGGGGCGTTTTCATGGATGAACATATTTCTAGAGTATAGAGATACTACCCAAGAGGCAATAGTTGTAATCTTTGAAAATTCAAAATTGCCCCCTTGCTTCAGTACGGCTAAGGGCGTAGCATGAAGATTAATGAGTGATGACCAAAAAAGGTTAACACCTTTCCAGCCTCTAGGATCTCGATTGAAACAGCTTCGCCAGAAACACCAGGAGAGTGTAGCTGAGGTATCCGGGGCAGTTGAAATTGATATGACCATGCTTGGAAACTATGAAGCCGGCCAGACGCGGCCTTCGGAAGACATTCTGCTGCTGTTGATCAGCCACTTTAATATGAACGAAGACGAAGCCGCTAAATTATGGCAGCTAGCGGGCTACGACCAGCAAAAACTTAGCAGCACGGCCAGTATAGAAGAAGGCCCGATGACCCAGAACATCATCGTCATGCCGCTGGAATCCCGGGTGGCTTACACCGACCAAGTTAATGTCGCGACTAACGAATTTGGCGTGGTTATAAACTTTATGCAGGTTGACGGCCCTGGCGGCCAACCGCTAGTAGTATCAAGGGTCGGCATGAGCAAAGAACATGCCAAAATTGTCCTAGAAGCCTTGCAAAAATCTTTTCAAATTGTTGAGCCAAAAGCCTTGCCAGCACCTCGCCGGTCCAAACGTCAACGCAAATAACTATTTCTTGTGATGGAAGATGTTTTTAGCTGTTGTAGCTACGGCGGCTACGGTTTGGACTTTATCTACCACTAGATTATGCAGATGGTTGATTTTAGCTTTGATCACGAATACCGCCGTAACCAGGCCTATCATCAATAGGAGTATCAGGCTCATCGTAATGATCGAGATAATGTAAAAGGCTTCTTCTAAGGTCATATAGTTCTCCTCGATACTTAATATAAACAGCAATAGTACAATTTGCCAGCGAAATTTATCACATTGTTCAAACGGTACAGCACTCTTATCAAAGTTAGAACCGCCTTATAGCAAGTCTAGCTAAAAAGTTCAAGGATTGAGAGCATGGAAGGCACATAATTATCAGGATTATGCTTCAAGTCGTCCTCAAGCCATTCCCGAGATACCCATTTTACTTGCTCGACCTCAGTTTCCTGAGGTATAAAATCTTTCTCTGGCCAATTACATACACCGGTGAACCATTGGCAGAATGATTCCCTAACATGAAAGCGTTGCTTGGGCCCTTTTATAAATGGAATACCACGGAGTCCAATTTCCTCCTCAGCTTCTTTATATATATTTGTCTCGTACGTCTCATTTTTCTCGAGGGTTCCAGCGGCTGCTGGACCCCATTTACCAGGATCTTTATCTTTTGTTAAAAGGCGCTGGGCAATTAATATTTCATCACTATTATTCGTGAGCCAAAGTGCCGCGATTCGATAGATGTCTTTTTTAAAATCTATTTCATTTCTGGGTTTCAAACCAATAACTTCATCTGATTCATTCACAACTTGATAAAGTGTTACCATGAGTCCATCATAACAAATACTAATAACTTCTATGTTATATAGAAATGGTACGCCCGGACGGATGTTTACTTCTTGCGGCGTGCTCGGAGTAAACTCCTGCGCGCGTCCTCGAAGATCGAACCGCCGACTACGATCTTTGAGCTAAAGCTCAAATCTCTGTCGGCGGTTCAAACCCGTCTGGAAATATAAAATCCTCCATAGCTGACCCAAAAGGGTCTGCGACGGAGGATGGTACGCCCGGACGGATTCGAACCGCCGACTTTCGCGTCCGAAGCGCGACGCTCTATCCACTGAGCTACGGGCGCTCGTCATCCCGATTTATCGGAATTCCTCTCAATTTTGCAAACAGTTCCTTGATTTGCAAAATTGGTTAGCAAAGCTAATTTTGGCTTCACTAGTGTATTATCTTAACAGATTACGAGGAGTTTATGCACAAGTTAAAGTCATTTACTGATATTCACGAGGCGCTGCGTGAGTTTATGCCGACGCCGAAGCAGTATGAAAAGGCTCGGTTCTCGCTGGAGGACATGAAGAAGCTATTGGACTTTCTAGGTAACCCCCAGGAAAAGCTAAAAGTTATCCATGTGGCGGGTACATCTGGTAAAACTTCGACTAGTTATTACATGGCAGCCTTGCTACAAGCAGCCGGTAAGAAAGTCGGCTTGACGGTTTCACCTCACGTAGACGAAGTAAACGAACGAGTCCAAGTAAGCCTTGAGCCGCTTCCAGAAAAAGTTTTTGCGCGTGAATTCCAGGCTTTTTTGAACCTCGTAGACGAATCTGGTATCGAACCATCGTATTTTGCGGTGATATTGGCTTTTGCCTACTGGTATTTTGCCAAGGAAGAAATTGATTACGCAGTCGTCGAAGTTGGCATGGGCGGCTTGCTGGATGCGACAAATGTTGTTAACCGAGCCGACAAAATTTGTGTTATCACTGACATTGACCTAGACCATACGGAATTCCTGGGCAGCAGCCTGGCGGCAATAGCCTCGCAAAAAGCCGGTATTATCCACCCTCATAATCCAGTTTTCAGCTATAAGCAGAGTGAGGAAGTAATGAATGTACTCCGGGAAATTTGCGATCAACAGCAGGCTGAACTTCATGAAATTCTTACACTCAAAAACGCTAGCTTGCCAAAGCAGCTGCCGCTTTTCCAGCGGCGGAACTGGTATCTAGCTCATAAAACCTTTGAATTTGTGAGCGAGAGGGATAATTTGCCTGGGCTAGGCGAGGCTGCAGAACTAAATGCTATCAATACGTATGTGCCGGCTCGGATGGAAACTATTGAAATGGGCGGGAAAACCCTAATCATGGACGGTGCCCATAACGCCCAGAAACTCCAAGCCTTGTTTAAGAGCATCAAACAGCGCTATCCAGATGACAAAATCGCCCTGCTGTTCAGTATCGTTAAGACTGGCGGACGCCGGACACAATCAACCGTTGAAACAGTAGTAAAGTTCGCTGACCACATAGTCATTACGTCTTTCTACGGCGAACAAGACACGCCAAAATTTTCGGTTAACCCTAAGCAAGTTGCTGAGAAAATTCATATGACAGGTTTTGATGATTGGGAAGTAATTGCTGAGCCGGAAGCCGCTTTTCGGGTACTGCTCAAGCGCCCGGAGAAACTTTTAGTAGTGGCTGGGTCTTTTTTCTTGCTAAACCACATCCGACCAAGTATAAAAAGATAAAACATGATCAAATTTATAGCCGCGATAGATAGCAAAAAGGGTATAGCCGACGACCACGGCATTCCCTGGGACCTACCGACTGACAAACATTACTTTCGCGACATGACAACCGGCGGCATTGTCATGATGGGTGCTGGCTGGTACAAAGAACAGCAGCTGCCATTGCCAAATCGACGCAACATAGTAGCAACTAGTAGCACTGAGCCGCTAAGGCCAGGATTTGAAAAAACAGGTGACGCAAGAGAGTTTTTAAAAAACCTTAAAGAAGACATCTGGGTTGGTGGCGGAGCCGGGCTATTCGCCAGCACATTAGACCTGGCTGATGAATTGTACTTAACGCATGTTGAGGGTGATTTTCAGTGCACCAAGTTTTTTCCGGATTTTGAAACTGACTTTGAACAAGTAGAGATTTCTGAACCCATGACGGAAAACGGCATTACGTTTCGTTTTGCGGTCTACAAAAGAAAAAAGCGGTAGAGTCCGCTTTTTTCTGTAACTACTAAGTAGCTTTTTAGGCCGCAGGGGTTGCTGGTGGTGTGGGCGCAGCCGTTGCTGTCGGGGCAGTGTACTTTGCGTCGCCAAAACCGAGCATTGGGAAGCCCACAAATGGCACTAGTACCAAAAGTGCCGCATATGCAGGGTCTTTACCAAAGGCTTTAGCCAGCTCAATTGAGATCAGGACAGCAACTACCAGGGCGGCAATCGGTCCAAGCACCGGAATCCAGGCAAGCAGAAAAACTAGTGCCCACCAGCCTGGTTTGCCAGCAATTTCCGCCAAAACCCAGTAGTTGTAAACAGGTATAATTGATACCCAGCCCGGTTTACCGGCTTTTTCAAACACCTTCCACATACCAATGATGCTAACTACGACTACTGCCAGCCACACCAGCATGAAGGTTCCGCCGAAGACAGCTGCTAAAGCACCGCTGTCGCCATCGACTGTAACATTATTGACTTGCGCTAAAAGATTGAGCATATAGAACTCCTTAATTGTTGATTATGTAGGAATTATACGACTTTAATTAATAAATCTATAACTTATTGGTAACAGGAGGCGGAACGGGCGCAACCGGATCTTGATCCGGAGCTGGGTCGGGTGAAGCCGGCGGCGGTACTGGCGGCATATCTGGATCGGGCTGATCGGGGTTCATAATGAGTCCTCGTTACTATTACTAGGATACACTAACCTAGGTTGCATTTACAGGGGTAATCTGCTAAAGTTCCCCCCGTTGCATTTACCCGCAGCTCACCAATTTTGTAAACCAAGCGAAGCTGTTTACAAAATTGAGAAGAGGAAGCGACTAGAGGATGGAAGGAAAACAAATACATTTGTTTTCTGGAAGCCGACCGTCGGTTCCGACGAGGGCCAGTAGCTCAGCTGGTTAGAGCACCTGCCTCTTAAGCAGGGTGAGAAAGTCCTGTGGACTTTTGCAAGGCCGGAACGCGACGGCGTGAGGCATGCCGAAAGAAATTTTCAGCAGAAAATTATCTTTGGGTCGGGGTTCCCAGGATTTGAACCCTACATGTACAATTGGAATATGGGCCCATAGCTCAGTTGGTTAGAGCATCTGCCTCTTAAGCAGAGTGTCGTGGGTTCGAGTCCCACTGGGCCCTCCAGTCTAGTAAAATCAGCCCCTTCGGGGGCTTTTTTGTTATCATCACCCCCGTAAACTAGGCTAATTTTAGGTATATAAACTTTTTTATTTGGGAGTAGCTGGATTCCGCACGGAAATAACACTTGTTTACATATTTTCATAGTGTCCTTGTCTAACTCCCACCATTTACCCTTTAAGTTGTCCATAAAGTCAAAAGCAAAGCCTATAAACTCTATGAAGTCCTTTTCAAAGTCTTGAGCTTCTGACGCTTCCTGTTCGGCTACAACAATATCACTTTTAATCTGTTCAATTGATTCTTGAATGTCTTCTGCAAGGTTTGGGTTGGCTACTAAGCTCTCAATGAACTTGTTCTTCTTTTCTTTCAGTATTGTAAGTCGTCCTAAGGCTATTCTAGCCTGTTCAATCCTTACTTTTTCGTATGACCGCCATATCTTTCGGGCGTGTTCCTTTAGCTTTTCTTTCTGTTCTAAAGACAAGAGGAGCTGTGATAGCTCCTCCGTTATGCCTTCGTGGAGTGCCTCTTGCCTCACTCCAAGATTGCAGTCTCTGCATCTGTAACGCCTATACCTAAGTCTGTTTTTCTTTGCTCCATTATTTTGCCAGTAGCCAACTAACCTAGGGTAAGGATTATCAGAAAATACACACCTCGTACATTCCGCCTCATTTGAGAACGGGAATTCAGGATTGTTTCGGTTCACTATAAATCGTTTACCCTTATTCTTTGCCAACGCTACAAGTATTTCGTGTTCCTCCTTTGTAATCATTGTCTTATGTAAACCGTTCGCATTTTCCTCTGACCAATCGCCAAGTTTAAGGAATCCGTAATAGTACGGGTCGCACATAAGGGCTTTCCAGCGGAACATATCAATTGTTTTGCCACCTACAGCTTTCGGTCCATAGTTCTTAGTGCGTAGTCCACGTTTGGTGACTTCTTTAAGACCCTCGCTAACTGTTAGTTCACCAGATACCATTTCCTTGAACGTACTTCGCATAGCTGACCAGTTTGGCTCATCTGGTTCGTGCAAACCTGGTATATCAGACTTCTTATAGCCAGTGTGCGGATTACTTGGATAGTAGCCAGCCCGAATCTTTGCCATCATTTTACCTGGAGTTTTCTTAATTCGTTCATTGTTACTTTGCTCAGCACGATAGACATCTATCAGCTCATCAAATACAACCCTATCATCTTCGGGGTCAGCAGTTGGATTGTTTGAAAAGCGTATCTGTACACCAACAAGCTCAAATTCCACTTTCCACCAGTAATACTCTTTTATTGAGCGCATAAATCTGTCTGGCTCGTCTATTATTAGGTACTTAACTGATTTGAATCTTTTGCAGTAGTCACGCATTTCGTGCAAATCTTTACGCTTTACGTTTTTACCCTTACGACTAGATACGGCTAATGCCCAGACTTTTACTAGGTCTGTATCTAAAATATTAGCTGCTTTCTCTACATTCTCCTTTTGTGGTTCAAGGTTGCCGTCTAGCATTTGACCCTTAGTTGATACACGACATAGTGCGATTGCTTTAGTTCTTAACATCTTTTTGTACCTCTATCTTTCCAATTTTCTTAACTTCTTTTGTTCGTATGTTTCTGTAATACAGATAACAAACTCTTTTTTCCGCCGTGTATTTGAATAAATAGTACGGACGCCAATCTGTCTTCTTTTTCATAGTTTTGCCCTCCTTGAGCATTCTATATTAAGTAATGTTTAATTAAGACCTGCAAGTTTATATATCTTGCTCGTCTTCGTATTCTTCTGCTTGCTTCTTTTTCTTGTATTGCTCAAACAGGAACTGTGCCAGCGTTTCAAACGCTTCTTCTACGTCTCCTTTCTTTATTGATTTGGCTTTGTTCTCGTTTGACATACGAGAGACTATAGATAAGAAAAAAGGAGCTGTTATAAAGCTCCTTAATTACACGATTATTACTGATTCTAACTTCTATGAATGGTTATTCTTCACGGTTTGTTGCGATTTGCTCACGGGTGGTTTCTATCCAGTTAATGAACCATTCCAGTTGCTCGCCATTTAACTCTCTCCAAGGAGTAAAGCGTATAGTCTTTTGTGTTGTTCTTTCAAAGAATATTCTCTTTAACTCTTTGTTAAAATGGCAATTTCTAACAAGTTCACTCAGGTCGGTTTTTGTTTTGCAGCCTTCAACCTTTTCTTGTATCTCGTGTACGCTTATGGGTCTGTTCGGGTTCTTGAGGATATATTGCATAAAGTTGTAAGGTGGACTGTCGTATCTAAGTGGCTTACCTAAGGGAACGGACATACCAGGCCTAAGACCAATAATGAGAACATTATTCCTAAAGGCCACATATATAATTTCTGAGGAATTTTTATCCACTATAGGTGTACCAAGTGGTTTATCTGACAGCGCAGTTGTATGATACTGATATTTTTCTAAGTCGTCTGCTTTTGCTTTATTCTTAACCTCATCAAACTTATCAAGAATAGTAATGATGAAATCTTTCTGCGACCTTATTTTATAATCTAGATAGTAATATTTTACGTCTACTGCACCTGATTTCATATGTAAGTGCTGAACGAGAGTACTAGGAAGATTGTCATCATCTGTTAAATCTGAATAAGGCTTTGTGTATGAGTACTCAATGCATTCGTAGTCTTCTTTGAGGGCGTCTAAAATGTTGTTTTGCTCTTCAAGTCGGATACCGGCATTGTCTAAATCATTGGAATCAAACTTAACTGTATTGCCTGATAACGATTGCTGATAATAGTGGTCAATCAGGTTTATTGTAATAAGTATTTTTTCTCGGCCAGTCATAAACGTAATTATACGCAAAAAGCTAAAAAGCCCACTGTTCGTCGCTGTTCTTTTAATTTTTATTGATAATAAAAACTAGTGCTTTTTTCGCTTTATTGCGAGCCTTTTGGACTTTTCTGTTAGTCCTTTCGGTAGCTTGACTGTACCGTCAGGAAAGGTAATTTTTGCGTCGTCATAATTCAATACAAATCTTCGCCACGATTCAGTTTTTTGTTTCTTCATCCGTAACTATCTCTCATTAAACTAGTGAAGTTTAACTTATATGGTTTCTTGCCGTGTTTCTTTGCTATTTCCACACAATGCTTATTTGCTAAATTAATTATTGGTTGTGCTAGTCGTTTTGCTTCGTCTCGGCTAATCTCGCCAGTCAGCAATTTACGTTTGATTTCTGCCATTTCTTTTCGGTTTTTGACTGCTTGTTCTAGGTTGTTTGACATATTGTCGGCAGTCTAATAAGAAACAGTAGTCAATGCGAGCCTGAATACAGGTTTTAAGCCATTCTCAGCCTCTCTGAGCGGTGTTTGTGCGACCCCTTAGTAAATACTGGTGTTCGCAAAGTAATTTTAAGAAAAGTGTCCACTAAAAAGACAGATTTTAAGAGGTAAATGTTGTATAGTTACGGTATGAAAGCATTTATATTTGACCCGCTTTGGGACGAACTAATCACCGACGAGCTTTTAAGTAAGTTGAAAGACAGTGGACTTGAATTGGTAATTACAAAAGAGATTGAACCGATTAGCGACTGCAAAGCATTATTTGAAGGTGACGAAGAACGGTTGCTGTGCTTGAATCCCGATTATGTTAGCTGGAAACTAAGCAGCGCAGACTACAAAGATATTCCAAATCTCAAAGGCATTCTAATAGCTTCTACCGGCTTTGAATGGGTTGAGCAAGATGTTGCTAACGAGCGTAATATACCAATCTGCCAAATCGTAAACTTCTCTACGCAAGCCGTTGCAGAGTGGGCGGTTATGATGATGTTTAACTTAGCTCGGCAAACTCCTAGACTAATTAAAGATAACTACCCGCTGGATTTTGACAAAGATTTTATGAAGTATCGTGGCGTACAGCTCAAGGGCAAGACGGCTGGAATTATCGGTTTAGGGCATATCGGTAGTGCGATTGCCGAAGCCTGTAAGGGGCTTGATATGAATGTAGTTTACTGGTCAAGGTCTTCAACGAATGACGCTTACGAAGAAGTATCACTTGAGCAATTACTAGAAACGGCAGATGTCATCTTTCCGACAGCAGCTAAAAATCCTGAAACGCTGGCGTTGATTACAGAAGAACACATTAAATCAATGAAGAAGTCGGCTATCTTAGTAGATATTGCACACGGTTTGTTTAACCAAGAACAGGTGCTTGGTATGGTGGCTAAGGAAGATTTATTTGGCTACGGCTTTGAGGGAAAACCCAACGAGTTTACGAAGTTTAATGGTAATGTCTGGGCTGCTCCTGCTTATGCGTGGACTACCTATGAATCTATGCACAACTCGGTAGTCCTATGGACAGATAATATGGTTAGCGCAACAAAAAACGAATTTCCAACGAGAGTGAATAAATGAGTGTTGATATAGAACAAGTTGTGCGTGAGTTTATTGAGAAGACGATACATATGTCGTTAGCAACGGTTAGCGATAATGCTCCTTGGGTTTGTGAAGTCCACTTTGCGTATGACGATAGCCTCAGTCTGTATTTCCGTTCATTAAAATCAAGACGACATAGCCAAGAAATTGCTAACAATTCAAACGTAGCTGGAAATATCATTGATAAATATGAGCTAGGCGACCCTGTTGTTGGTGTTTACTTTGAGGGCAAGGCAGAATTGCTTGAAGTAGGTGATGAGCAAAATACGGCAGCAGAATGTCTAAAGGCTCGCCTGAAAATAACAGATGATATTGTTGAAGAAGCCTCAAATGATGAGGGTCATCAGTTCTACAAGATTAGCGTAACTAACTGGTATGTGTTTGGTCGCTTTGGCGGCACGTCAGGTCAGAAGTATAAACTTGAGTGGAATGGTGGAGCGAAAGGATAGTCTATGAAATTGCAAGGCAAAACAGTATTAGTAACAGGTGGTTCTAAAGGTATAGGCCGAGCCACAGTAGAGGCAATGGCTAAGGAAGGTGCCAATGTTATTATTAACTACTCCCACGATGTTAAGGCCGCAGAGGAAGTGGCCAATCTAGCTGCTAAAAACTCGGTAGAAACGTTGACTGTACAGGCGAACATTTCAAAGCCGGAAGAAGTTGAGATTATGTTCACAAAGATAAAGGAAAAGTTTTCTGCAATTGATATTTTGGTAAACAGTGCGGGTTTATTTGACGAAGACGATAGACCCGAAAGCCTTGATGCTTTTCAGAATGTCTTTGAGACTAATTTCCTTGCACAAGTCCGTATCACAAATGAAGCCCGTAAGTTGATGAAAAATGGCAAGATTGTGTTCGTCTCATCAATCCACGGAAAGTTGGGCCACGGACGACCAGACGCCATTGCCTACTCATCTATGAAAGCGGCACTTGATTCATATATGAAAAATCTAGCTAAAGCACTTGCACCAGAGATACTCATAAATTCAGTTGCACCCGGTAGAACACTGACGCCAATGTGGGGCAATATGGACGATGAATATAAAGCCAAACAAGCCGCAGGACATCTCATTAACCGTTGGATTGAGCCAAGTGAAATTGCAGACGGTATAGTTTTCCTTGCAAAGAATGACGCCGTATGTGGTGAAGTTTTGGTAATTGATGGCGGTATGAGCTTAAAAGTTCTAGGGTAAGAAGAGTAGTTATGATTGAAGTAACAGACAAAATACACAGGATTCTTGCTCCTAGATTGGTGGTGCTAATTGGCACTGTTTCAGAAGATGGTCGCCAAAACATTATTCCAATCAATAACATCACCTCAATAAGTACCGAACCTAGTATGGTGATGATTGCTGTCTATAAACCTTGGATTACTGCCGAAAGCCTGAAAACAGCTAAAGCCTTTACTGTATCTGTTCCTCACCGAGAGCAACTTGAGCTAGTATGGAAACTCGGCCAAAAGTATTCGGGTTACAACTCCGGCAAAGATAAAATTGAGGAGTTTAACGATAGCTTAGACTTGGACTTTTCAGAACACGGACCAGTCCTAAAAGACGCTTTGGGTTGGGTGGAATACAAGATTATAGGTTTACCGAAAGATGTAGGCGGCAACCACTTAATGGTAATTGGTGGATACGCCAAAGCTAAAGTTAATCCCAAGTTCTATAACGAAGAAATATCACCCAAAGGCAATCCCAAGCCCTTTATGCAGTGGGAGCGTAATAACTTTGCGGAGGCTTCTGACATATTTAGTATTGATTACTTCAACGACCCAGGATTTTAGCAATGAAACTTTATAGATTTAGCCCCATAGAAAACAATGACCAGTTAGTTGAAGCCACAAAGTACATTCACTTTGCTTGTTATAAGCTCTGCAAACAGTCGTTTGATAAATACTTGCCTAATGCTGGCAATATGGGCGTGTTTTGTCATTACGACGACGAATACGAAAGGCTTTTAGCAATTCGTAAAGAACTTACCGAACCATCTGATGACCCAAATCAAAAATACTTTACTCTACACGAACCTATTGTTATTCCCGCTCAAGACGATGTCCCAGAAACTACCTACACTCATTTATATATTCGTAAGCCAGACCCTTATCGCAACCACGTTGGAGATGTTGATTTCTACCTTGAACCAGAGCAATACGGCGAATTAAAACAGTCGCTAATTGACGGCAAAGTAATAAAAGGTGCGAGGGTATTTCCACGCAATGACCTAGATATGATTGAACTCTACGACCCAGATGTAGACGCACTTGGCTATGTCAGCACCAATACAATGACTGAAAAAGTCAGAATAAAGCTCTCCAACGAAACAAATCTATAAATAAAGTCGGGCTATTTTTTAACGTCTTTTTCTGTGTGCTTTTCAGTCTTTTGCAACGAGTAGACATAGAGGACTATTGACACTAACAGTGCTCCGTAAATGACAGAGTCTAGTGCTAGAGGTAACGCATTTGTTTTATTGGCTAACCACTCTCCAAGTATTTTTACAGTTAATGCAATAACCAAGAGTAGCGGGAACAGCTTACGATAGACAAAATGTACCCATTTTGAAAATACAGGATAATCTTTCAGGTAAGATTTGCCTTCACGGGTAAACGCTTTATTGTCATAGCTTTTAGCTAATAAGTCTTCAAGGTCGTGGCTGTAGTTGTACTGTTTTTCAAGGTTAATGACGGCTTGAAAATAGCGAATCGCAGCGAAAAGCAATGCAAGCCAAATCAGTGAACCAAGCAGGTTAATGCTAAGAGCTGCATCTATATCCAAGCGGGAGTTAATTACTTGTGTAAGTATGCTTTGTGACTGGTGTGGAGAAACGAACTGGAACGTCATCACACCTAGGAATATAAGTACCGCAAAAAAGTTTAGGTCACGACTTTTGCCTGTTTTCTTAAAATCGTTAACGGTTTCCTTATAATGGTCACTCAGAACTTCAAGTTTTGTATCTTCGCTTAGTTTTGCCATATTGCCTACTTACTTAGGGCCTGTATTATTTCTTTTTCGTTGAAGCTGTTAACTAGGGTTGCACCTGAACCACGCAACCATTCAGGTAGTGTGTTGTACGGGCTTAGCATTACAACAACAACCTTCTTCTTATAATAACGTGCTTGGTAAACTTCAAAGTTTATCCAATTACGAAAACCAATTTTTTGACTATCGCTGTGCAGCTCGTTGGCGTATTTACCAACCAATACTACAACGTGACTGGACGCTTTTACTTTTGTTGTCAGAACTGCTTTTACCCTTTCTACGCTTTCGGACTGGATTTCTTGGGGTGTATTACTCTTAAAGCTAAAATCAAAACGCTTATTGGCGTCCCACATATCCAATGCCTGTTTATAAAGACGGTCATTCTCGTAATCAAAGCTAACAAACACCTTCGGCTTGGCAATTCTGACGAAAGGGCGTGGCTGCGGTTTTGCTATTCGCACAAAACCTGGCTTAGGCTGAGCTTTCGCTGGCGGCAGGAAACCGCTCCACTTAATTGGCTTAGGTACAGTTGGCTCCTGGCCGTACATAGCTCTATATAATTCGTCCGCTAAACTCATAACTCTCCATATTTTACCCTTAAATGCAAGAACGACCTACCCAACTGGTGGGTAGGGGTCGTTACCGTATGTGTACTCAAACTCAATAGTTCCATCAGCCCGATGTACTACGAGTTGGCTTGGCTGGTTCGCTTTAGCTACTAGTTGCCCTGAGCTGATAGCGTTTGCCTTATAGGTGTGGTTACTAAGTACCTGACCATTGTGCTTGACCTGCCAGTTTGTGCCGTAAGGTACTACGTGAAAAACTTTTCGTGCCATTTTGTGTCCTTTCCCCCTTGTTTTACCCTCAAGAGTTTAGTTTGTAATTATCAATTTATCAAAACGATAAATGCTTGTCAATACTTTCTGATAAATGTAATATATCAATATGGAAAACAACGAAGTAAAGAAGTACGCTCAGATTGGGTCAAGAATCAAGAAAGCTCGTGAAGCCGAGGGCCTAACACAGACTGAACTAGCTCAAAAGCTGGACTACAAGTCGCCTACTGCCATATCCCTCATTGAAGCTGGTGAACGTAGAGTTCAAATAAGCGACTTGGAGGAGATAGCTAGGCTTCTTCACCGTGACGTAAATTACTTTATAAAAGGCGACACGACAACAAGCCCACAGCCAAGCGTACAAATTGCTCTAAGAGCAGATGAACACCTAGACCAAGACGACGTCAAAAGAGTTGAATCGTTTATTGACGCGTTGAAACTGTCAAAGAACCAAGATGGACGAAAGCAATCAGACAACTAACGAAGCCAAGTTCACAGAAGCAAGGCATAAGACCCTTGCACTATTAAAATCCGCTAAAATTACTCAAGCTCCTGTCAGGCTCAATGAGATATACAAGCTGATTAAAGATGAGTTTGGTGCCGTAATCGTTCCAGCCGATGAAAGTATCACTGGTAAGGAGCGTGACGCAATGCTTGTTAATCGGAATGGTCAACTAGTAATTCTTTATAATAAGAATAGGGCTGTTGTACGGCAACGATTCTCGGTTGCACACGAAATAGGCCATCTCTACTTCGGACACGTTATGGGTAACTCTAGCCTTCATCACGGCTACAAGAGTTTTGATGAGCAAGAAGCCGACCACTTTGCGGCATATCTGTTAATGCCGACTAAGTTTCTACGAGCTGATATAAAGGCTGGAATCAAAGATATTGAGGAACTTGCGAAGCGGTATGGGGTAAGTAAAGACGCACTGTGGATTCAAATTACAAACAGTGGACTAATAAAATTACTCTAGGCGTTTGAATGATGAATCCAATAGTTTCTATTAAAGAAGCACGGGAAATACTCGGTGCTAACGCTACCGGAATGAGTGATGACGAGATTCTGGAAGTAATAACTACGTTAGATTTGCTGGCAAAGGACGCTTTAGAGCAAGCCAGAACTAGGCTGAGAATGAAGAGGGACGCTAAAGACCTCGCTAATCTTGTGTATGACATATATCAAGACAAGGAAAAAGGCAGTAACCACTGACCTCTTAATCTGCGTATGTAACCACTACTAGGAATAAACAACGCTACTGCGACGCTTGTTAAGCTGATTTTGCCGGTATCTGTTATCCAATAGCTGTCTCCATCGCATTAGTTCCTCAATATAAATATATAAACTACTCCCTTGGTAGACCTCCAAAATTCATCTAAAGCAGTAAGTCCCTCCCGGCCCTCCAATAATTTGATAATATATTGTAATGATAGTTATTGATGAGTATCTAGAAAGCACAACGCCCTCACAGAGAGCGGAACTAGAAAAGATCCGCCAGCTCGTTAAGCAAATGGTGCCTGACGCTGAGGAAGTAATAAGCTACGGCATCCCTACATTGAAATACAAGGGTAAGTATTTAATTCACTTTGCGGCGTTTAAAAACCATATGAGTGTATTTCCGGGGCCTCGAACCGAAGCTATAAAAGATAAACTCGAAGGCTATAAATTGGGCAAAGGCACAATCCAGTTTACTGAAGATAAACCCCTTCCCGAGTCTATTATTAAAGAACTTGTGCGTAGTCGGTTAGCTGAAATTTCTAAAAGCTGAGAGCTAAGAACTTATTCTATTTCTTTATCAGCAAATACTACTAAGCGCTTAGAGTAGCTTCTTTGGCTATTACTCCAAATTCCCTGGCAGGTTATGAGGTTTAGATGGGTTTTGCCGTCGTTTGAAGTAAATATACTTGAGGTATTTTCATTTGGACTGTATTGCCGTGACTCCCGAACCACGAAAATAATAATTGCTCCTTTATCATCTTCGACATAAATATTGTCCCCCTTCTGCAAGGTATGAAGATTATCGAATATGGCCGGTATGTCATTTCTATATCCAAAATGTCCGTCAATCACGGCACTGCCATTTGCCCCAGGGCGTGGTCCCTGGCTGAACCAGCCTGCAGTAGTTGGGCCTTTTGGTATATCCATATCTCCCCCGGAAGTAAGCCCCACATGCTCAATAGCTGCATCAACGTTGATTTTTGGAATCTTAAGACGGGTCGGCAAACCCGGGTTTACCTTTTCTTTATCAATAGTAGGCGGGTCTACTACAAGTAGCGCGGAGTCGTTCTGAGTCGGTCTTAAGCTGAAATAGCGAATAAACGCTGGAGAGAACGCAAATCCTACAATGATTAGCAGGAATACTGTTCGTTTAAACGATGTTTTCGATAAATTCATGCATAAGCCTTACCGATGCTTGGCTTATAGTGCGCGTTTCTTTCGAACTAGGTAGAGCGATACTAGAGCAATGACAACCCCAGCGGGTATGAGAATGTTCCACGAGGCGCTGCTTGTGTCCTCAGGACTGATCCCCGTATTGGGCAGTCCTGGCGTAGTACTACCACCTGGACCAAACGAAGGCACGCATGTTGGTCCCGAGATCGTATTATCATCCAGCGTCACCGTAGCAGCAGCTAGTCCCAGGAATCGACCGTTCAAGGTCGCGCCGGTATTCATAGCGTTAGCGCCGTTTTGCGATAAAACATTTCCTACGAATGAAGTAGTCGTATCGAGAGTCGTTGAGCTGCCGATTCTCCACCATACATTACACGGGTCGCCACCGGTAACAGATGAACCTGGTGAGGTAATTAATGTAGATACTGTTTTAAAAATCCATACACCAGCCCCGGTAAGGGTTAGATTCCCGCTCAGCGAGAAGCTGCTGGTGGAACAATAGACACCAGGTCCGACACCTGATGGAAAGGTTGCAGTCAGATCTACCGCGCCAAAAGTCTGATCACAGGTTTGGTCAAGAGCGCCAAAGACAACGAGGTTTTCGGCTTGAGCCGCTATGGCGCTGGCGTCATTGGAATGCGTTGTGCCCGGAGGGCCAACAACACACGGACTAGGAAAGCCAGAAATTGAAGTGCCAGGGCTAACTCCCACATCCCCGGTTATGGTGGTCGAGCCGGTACAAGTCACTTCTGCGCCACCTAGAACGGAATAACTTAGTAGGTTGTTTAGGGTGGGCGAAGTGCCCGCACGTACAACAACTGACCCATTTAGAGCTATGGCAAAGGCCACGGCAAATACTGCCAATAAAGTTTTGACACCAAGTTTTTTCATATATTGCATTAGTAGGGTAACCTACCTTTCTTTTTAGTTTTAGTAGGAGATCTAGTGATCACATTTCGCTTATCTTAAATAATATCTGACGATCTACATATATGCAATACTTGCACGTTTGATCCCGTGATGAATCCGTACATAGAAACAGCAACGAAGCAACCAGAAACTTAACTAGCTAGAATTGCATATGGTGACTAATCACTTGGTCGGAAAGCCTGGTTTGATATACTGTCCTGATGAAGAAAAACCTTTTACTTGGTTTGTTTTTAAGTTTTATATCTGTTATTTTAATAGCCCCCAGCGCTATGGCGGCTAAACCTGTCAGCGGCGGAGGCTCTGCTACACCGCTAGGGATTGACGTGTCTTGGCCGCAATGCGGCAAAACACTGCCTAAGACGCAGGCATTCGGCATTGTTGGCGTCAATGGCGGGTTAGCCACCACTACTAACCCATGCCTAAAAGATCAGCTTATCTGGGCTAAGCAGTCTGTTGGCGGGACGCCTCAAGAAAAACTGCAGCTATATGTAAATACTGCCAACCCTGGCGGTTTAGGCACAGCTTCATGGCCAACAAGTAATATCGACCCGGCTGGCAATGTAACAGCAAATCCTCATGGCCCATGCGACGGCAGCGATTCGCTAGCCTGCGCCTGGCAATATGGCTGGAACCGCTCGCTGGAAGATGTGCGCGACCGCTTCCAACCGGCAGCCGTCCAAGCTGCTGTAAGTACTTCGCCAGACGCCTATATATGGTGGCTTGATGTCGAGACTGAAAACACTTGGAAACTATCCGGCAGCACATTTGATCATCAGAGCAACGTAGCAGTACTGGAAGGCATGACCGAGTACTTTAAGTCACTCGGCGGGCGAGTCGGCCTATATTCTACAGGCGCGCAATGGAGTCAGATTGTCGGCAGTTCGGTTACTCCTGGCAGTAACTTGAACGGTTTAAATAACTGGCGTCCTGGTGGAGCCAGCCAAAAAACCGCTCAGCAAGCATGTAAAGCAGCTCCTCTGACTGCAAATGGCAAAGTTGTCCTGACACAATTTGTGTCTAAAGGCCTAGACTACAACTATTCCTGCGTCTAGACCCGCGTGACTTTCACAATAAAAGTAATTGCTATGAGAAATACCGCAGAGGAATCAGCTGAATAAACATAAACTTAAGAAGCTAATTTAAAAAAGGAGTGGTGCATGGCCGAACGAAACAAGCGTGGACTTGGTTCTAAGAATATGACTAAGGAGATGAAGGATAAGATCCACCGCATGGGCGGCGAAGCCAGCCGCGGCGGCGGACGACGCCCAAAAGACCGAAGCTAGTAAATTAGTTTTCGCAAAAGACAAGAGCCCACCCCAGGCTCTTGTCTTAGTCTAGCCACAATTTATTGATACACTATCTCGGTATGAAATTACTAAACGGTAAAGAACTAGCGGAGTTTATAAAGCAGCGGCAAGCTCATGAAGTGCGCAGTTTGCGTCAGGCGCATGCCATTACCCCGAGACTAGCCATAATTCGGACCAATCCCGATCCGGTCGTGGATAGCTATATGAAGCTCAAACAAGGCTACGGGTCGGATATTGATATAGAAGTCGACGTTCACACAGTTAGCCAGGCCGAAGCGCTGAAAAGAATCAACGAACTCAACGTAGACGCCGGCGTACACGGCATTATCGTCCAGATACCCTTGCCAGACCCAACCCAAACTAATGAAATCCTGAATGCTGTCAGCCCCAGCAAGGACGTCGACGGACTAGCTGAGCATACGAATTTTGACCCTGCTACACCATTGGCTATTAATTGGCTGCTGGCTGGTTACAATGTCGATCTGCAGGGTAAAAACTTAGCAATTATAGGCCACGGCCGTTTAGTTGGCCGGCCATTAGCTAGAATTTGGAAAGACTCCGGCCATAAAGTGTCCATAGCCGACCGCCACACTGAAAACATTGCGTCAATCATCAAAGAAGCAGACGTCTTAGTCTGCGCTACTGGTGTTCCCGGGCTGGTCAAAAAAGACATGGTCAAACCTGATGCGGTTATTGTCGATGCGGGCGTTGCCACAGACAAAAACGGCTTGATTGGTGACGTTGATCCTGGCGTCCGAGAATTGCCGGACATTACCATTACCCCTGAAAAGGGCGGGGTAGGGCCGTTGACCGTCTGCGCCTTATTCGATAACGTAATCCGTTCAGCCCGCAACAAAGCCGAAGGTAAATAATATGCGCATAGGTGTTTTTGACTCGGGTGTCGGTGGCGAGTCAGTCACGAACGCCATTAGGCAGGCTTTACCTGAACATGAAATTATCTATGTAAATGACCGCAAAAACATACCCTATGGCACAAAGTCGCCAGATCAATTACTTAAGCTAGTGACGCCAATTTTTGATGACCTGGCCACTCGTACAGACGTGATAGTTGTCGCTTGCAACACTGTTACCACAACCATAATTGAAGAATTGCGAAAGCGATTCACACTGCCATTAATTGGTATTGAACCGATGGTCAAACCAGCCGCTGAGCAAACCAAATCACACATCATCGCAGTTTGCGCGACACCGACGACGCTAGCTAGCCCCAGGTACGGGTGGCTTAAAGACACCTATGCAAAAGACATTAAAGTCCTGGAGCCTGACTGCGGCAACTGGACTGAGTTAATCGAGAACAAAGAAATTGACCAGTCACACGTTCATAAACAAATTGACTCAGTATGCAAGGCTGGAGCTGATGTTATCGTGCTGGGTTGCACCCACTACCACTGGATTGAAGAAATTATCAAAAAAGAAACTAAAAGCAGAGCGGTAATAATACAGCCCGAGCAACCAGTAATCGCACAGCTTAAGAGAGTGCTTGAACAGCTTGCTTGAACTGTTCGCCGCGGTCTTTGTAGTTCTTGAACATATCGAAACTAGCACATGCAGTCGAGAGCAGCACGACATCACCAGTCTGAGCATGTTCTCTTGCTAATTGCACCACTTTTTCCATGGTTATTCCGCCTGGTTTCACAGTGGAAGTGAGGGTAGTCACTCCGGCTGCTTTTAAAGCCGATTCGATATCCGGCGTGATCGTTTTGTAGTGAGAATGAGTTGTATTGCCGATAAGAATAACTTGTCGGATATTGGCTCCAGCGATTGTTTGGGCCAAAGCGTCAAATTTTGCTCCTTTATCCGATCCGCCGAGGATAATAACTTTTGGCTGATCTAAAGCTTCAGTTGCCACGATAGCTGTTTCGGGCGTGGTGCCAAATGAGTCATCATAATATTTGACGCCGTCCAGTTCACGAACTAGCTCTAAACGGTGCTCAAGACCAGTAAACGTTGTTAGGACTGAGCGTATAGCTTCAACATCCTGAGTAATTTGCCAAGCGGTCGTTACGGCGGCGCAGACGTTCTGCCAATTATGCTGGCCAAGAAGTTTAAGTTCAGAGGTTGCACAGATGCTTTGACCGTCTATGACGATATCGTCGTTTTCGACGAAAGCTCCCGGCGGGGCAAAGTAGGGGATTTGCTTGCTTTCTGACGCATCGGCGACGCTTAGAGAGTTCTCATTTTTGGCGTAATAAATAGCTATGTCGTCTTCTGATTGGTGGATGAAAAGCTGCTGCTTGGCAGCAATGTACTCTTCCAGTCCCAGCTCCCATGCCTGCTCATCCTTATAGCTAGATGAGGAACCAGCGGTCGTGCCAGGTGTCTCAGACGTCGGCTGAGGCGTACCTGAAGGTACGTCGAGGTTGCGGATGGGATCGCCTGGTGCGGTCGATTGTTTTTTAGACCTATGAGGTTGGGCGGGCATGGGGGCTATATGCCAGTCCATGTGCTCGGGCTCTACCATCAGACAAACTGCAATATGAGGCGAATGCTTCAGGTCAATCAACTGATAATTGGCTAGTTCAAGCACTACCCAATCATCTGGCTGGATACCATTTTTAAGCATCTCGGGCGGTGGAATGCCGATATTGCCGCCCAAATGTACCTTTTTGCCAGCAGCTTCCAGGATTTTAGCAATCAGAGTTGAAGTCGTGCCTTTACCCTTAGTTCCGGTTACTCCAATGATGTTTTTGGTCGGGCAAACCTTGAAAAATTCATTAGTGACAGTCGTGACTTTGTCCAAAATATCCGGTGACTTAGGATTGGCGTTCACGATATCACGCGGGTGCAGGGCAGGTGTACGCACCAACAAGTCGTATTGATCTAGATTCTTAAGATAGTCCGGTCCAAGCTGGGTTATAACACCAGCAGGTGCGCTGATAGATTTATCCTTATCACGGATCGTAATCTCATTTTCAGGCTTATTCCAATAATCGTAGGCAGCTTGGCCCTGTCCGGCAAAACCCAAAATAGCAATTTTCATAGAGTATATTGTATCAGTTTGAAGAATACTGAACCGAAAGTGTAAGAAGTGCAACAAGTTGACAATATTATAAAAAGTTCTAAAATTATGCTCTATATAGAGGTAGTATTCGCACTTATAGGAGACCTATGAAGAGTAAACCCAAGCCTTGGAAGAAGTTATCCTCTCGGCTTATTCTTGATCATAAACGCTTGAAAGTACGCGAAGATAGGGTAGAACTGCCTAACGGAAAAAAATCAACATATGTACATCATGCTTCTGCTCGCCACCATTCGGTAGCAATCATTGCCGTAAATAAAGATAATCAAGTCCTGATTCAAAAGGAATACAGCTATCCGCCTGATAAAGTCATGTGGCAGCTGCCTGGCGGCAGTATGAAGCCTAATGAAACCCCTGAAAGAGCTGCGATGCGTGAGCTGGCAGAAGAGTCGGGGTATAGTTCCGAGCAAACTACGACCATAGGATCTTTTTTTGTGCATAACAGGTTGTCTAACCAAAAGCAGTTCGTTGTTTTGTGCGAACAACTGTTTGAGCAAAAACTTGTTCATGATGAGGACGAGTTTATTGAGAATAACTGGATGACAGTAAAGAAGCTCAAAAACATGATTACTAGCGACCAATTCGACAATATTAACTTGCTGGCGGCATTAAATATTTGGTTTATAAAGTGTGGAGCAAGGTAGGCCTATGAAAATCCTTATTATCTCTCCAAAATTTCATCCAATTATCGGTGGTGGCGAAACATTTGTGTTGAATTCCATAAATCGCCTCCACAGTGCGGGTATCAATATTTCAATCGCTGTCGAACCGCTGGCCGAACGTAACGTCGATAATTACCCATACGGCGTCTATGAAATAAATGGTTTGAGCGACTCCAAACTCGATATTATTGCTGCAACCGCCGGCCTCCATAAGTTAATTGAACGCTTAAACCCCGATATCATACATGTTCATGGTTACTTCGGGCTTCTGGTTGTTGGCCTGTGTAACCATCGCAATATACCAGTGATAGCATCTATCCACAGTACTCCGGTGTGGGGCGAGAGAATAATCGGCGGAATGGATAGTTTTGAAGCGGAGCTGAGCTTTGCCAGGGGCGTAATAGATTTAGCGCGGCCAAAGCTGTTGACTGCTGCCAACCAAGTTTACGCTGAAGCCGCCAACAAAATTGTAAGGGGTAAACTTCCTGTCGAGGCTGTACCGTACCCTGTTGATATTACTTTATTTACTGCCAAAGAAAACCCTCAGCTGCGTCAGGAATTTGGCCTCAGTGATAACGATATTCTGATTATGACTCCTTCTAGGGTTATCCCTCGCAAAGGAATTAAAGAAATAGTCCGTGCACTCGTGCATCTTCCTAGTAATTATTATCTTTGTCTGCCAGCTGCTGTTGAACCACTAGACACGGTTTTTTGGGAATCCTTAAAATCCCAAGCCAGCTATCCCAGCATTAAGAATCGAATCATTATTCCTAGCCGCAAATTTTTATATGAAGATATGCCCAAACTGTATGCGGCCAGCGATATAATCGCAATGCCCTCATACTATGAGGGTGCCCCAGTTGCCACCGTTGAAGCCATGGCCTCTGGAAAGCCATTCATAGGAGCTGACTCCCAAGGAATAAACAGCTTTATTCGTAATAATCAAAATGGTCTACTTGTTCCGCAACAATCCGTAGCCAAATTAGCAGAAGCTATTTTATTTTTATCGAAAAACATTGAACTTCAAAAGCGCCTGGCCGACCAAGCTGTCAAAGATATTGGCTACCTATCCTGGGAAGTCCAGCTGCCAACACTAATTAAATTGTACGAATCAGTTATTGGTAAACAAGAACCAGCAACAAGCCTCCTGGGGAACCGTTTGATGCAAAAAGCTGGCTGATTATGGGTGCTCACATTGTATTTTTTGGCCCTTCTACAGCTGGCAAAACATCACTTATGCTAAGTTTGGCTGAAACATCTGCTGAATATAGTTTCAGTGTTGATAAAACGTGGACAACCCGGTCAAGAAGACCTGACGAATGTGACAAAGAAAATGTTTTTGTGGACCAGGAAGAGTTTGATGAAAAACGCTCGGACTTTTTATTTACCTTTCAGACCTATCCAACCTATGAATACGGCATCGAAGTACCCCGACCTTTGGCCGAAAGGGAAATCAGGATGCGAATACTCATGCCAGTATTCGCGGTTAAACTTCGTGGACTAATTGCACCGCCAGTAGCTTTTTGTGCTGTTTCACCGCTTGATCAAAACCCAGAAAATGCGTTTACAGCGAGGGATCCTAATGTTGATCCGGGCGACATGCACTCACGGTTGCGGAGATTCCATTCAGATCGCAAGGAGGCAGATGAAGCAGCTGATTTAGTTTTTCAAAACACAGAGGGCATTGACAAAGCCGTTGCAGCCCTGGGTACGGCAATCATTGATTTTTTAGTAGAAAAACAACACTTGCCTGACCCTACTGGGCAAGTTCTTTTTTGACCATCTCGGCTACTTGGCGAGGCGTCATCTCGGCTTTGACTATAAAGCGCCTTACATCGAGGGTTTTCACAATTGGCGGGGCTTCTTGCTCGCCCATGTTGGTCAGGATGATAACTCTGATATTCTTGCCCCAGTCGGTCGCACGCAGTTTCTGAAGCATAGCGTCGCCGGTCATTTCGGGCATCATCAGATCAAGCAATATGATGTCAGGCATCATTTTCTCGACTAGCTCTAGCCCAAGTTTGCCGTTTTCGGCGGTTTCGACTTCGAATCCTTCCGCCTCAAACTTGATGCGGTACATCTGGCTGATCGCCTGGTCATCTTCTACGATTGCTACTTTTGGCATAAGCGAATAGTAAACTCAGTTAGTAGTGATAGGTATATAATAGCAAAAGCATTAAAATAAGAACCTATCAAGGTAAAAATATCTAAAGTATGACTTGGTTTATTGCGGCGATAACAGCGACGATTCTGTGGGCAGTTGTTAACCTCATAGACGACAATTTGCTCAAAAACGTCTATCGCAGTGCCGCTTTTGGCGCGGTTATTTCCGGTTTATTCGGTTTCCTGCCATCTTTCTACCTGTTCGTGACCAATGAGCGAATTGCAAGCGAGCCTCGTTATGTGGCTAGTGCCATTGGAGCTGGCGTGCTGACGGTTTTTTTCTACTATTTTTACTTCCGTACGCTCGACGCCGATGAGCCATCTGTAGCCGTCGCCCTCAACAACTTGTCGGCAGCACTAGTACCGTTTCTGGCCTTTATGTTGCTCAGCGAAGTTTTGCATACCTCGCAGTACATAGGACTAGCTATAATCATCCTGGCGTCATTTGTGCTTTCATTGCTGGAAATACGCAAGTTTAAACTATCGTCTGCTATTTTTTACGCCACCATTGGTGCAGTGATCTACGCCTTTGCGGCCATTTTGAGCAAATACGCCTACCGCGGAGGCACCTTTGCAGAAATTTACATGTGGGTATCGTTCGGTTTCGGTGTCGGCGGCCTGACATTCCTAGCTTTTAGCCAGAAAAAAACAGAATTTAAGAAAGTAGTAAAATCATCCAAAGTTATAATTTTACTTTTTCTTGTAGTGGCTGAAGTCGTAAATATATTGGCTGAAATGACCCAAGGCTACGCTATCAGCGCAGGGGCGTTATCTGTGGTTAAGGGCATTGAAGGGCTGCAGCCACTGTTCGTGCTAGTGTTCGGTATTGCCTTGAGCCCGTTTTTCCCAAAATATTTTCGTGAAATAAAGGACAAGCGCTTGCCCAAGAAAATCCTGTGCATGATTGTTATGATTGTCGGCCTGTTTTTCATATATCATTAAACCGTGTAAGGTAGTGGGATAGATCAAGTACAGGCATTATGAAACTAGGTAGAAAACTCAAAAGACAAGATTCTCTGGAAACAATTACCGGTCTTACTAAGCACCCTCGGGAATTTTTGGGCCAGGTCTTGAAGGTGGCAGTATATCAGACCTATGGTGTTGATTTCATGCCAGAGGTTAACAAACAGGCCAAGGCGATCGAAGCCGGCAATGGGAAGCATATTGATTACGTTTTCCCCTGTTTTGAGCTAGCCAATCTTTTAAAGAGTAACCCAGGAGAAGTTGCTGAGACCCTAGCCGAACATGTCAAACGATGGCTTCACAAATCCCACCCTACGATGTTAGATAATGTCCAGACAGAGGCTGTCAGCGGGTACATTAACTTTGAACTCTCAGAAAATTACTTGTCTGAGACAGCCTATTATGTAGCTCATTGGCTGCAAAAACCCCAATCGCGCAAAGACCGTAATAAATATGTGTTTTTACTGGTTGCCGGATCTACTCTGGGTCAGGCAGCTGACGACCAGCATGCCGAGACTGTCTATAGGTTTATCAGCGATATTTATCATGTAGCTGGCTATAACCTAAAAAGCGAGTACCTAATACCAGATAGTTCAGAGGAGATTGCAGAATTACTGAATCTCCAAATGTGGATCAATGACAATAATGACCAGGCTCAATCCGTTGCCGACTACCGCCAGGAGCTTAGTATTAGTGCGCCACTGGCCCAACGCGAAAAAAAAATTAGTGCTTGGTTAGCATCATTGGAAACCGATCTCACAAGAGCCAACGTAAAAAAACTTCAAGATTTGCTAAAGCACTATATTCAGGCTGTAAATCTGAGCAATTTTGAAGACAGTACAAAACCGAACGCCCAGCAAGAAAGTGAAATCATCGCTAAAACGAATCGGTGGATTGACGAATATAGCCTAAATTCTGAAGGGCTTGGCCTAATCAGGGATCCCGAGAGCAAAGCCGCCTACTACCATATAGAATCTGGTCCTATGGCCTCGCTTCGCACTGCTACTGGCGTACCATTAAAAGCTGCCTATTTGCTATACGCGACCAATAAACTGCTTAAAAAAGTAAAGCAAGACAAGACGGCAAGTCCCATCATTGTCATAGCTCCGCAGCGGTTTCATCAGCTGCTTTATAACCACGCCAACAGAGTTATAATCGAAAGCGCATTCAATAGTTTTGTATGCATTGATCCGGCCGTAGCCCAAAAGGCATTGATGCATCAGGAAAAGTTACCAGAATCACTTAGTACAGCTTTAACCCAAGTCTCACATACTCTGGCCTACGCCATTAGCAGAAAAGCTTACAATACTGAGGACAGGCAAAAAATACTGAGCCTTATCGATGTGCCAGTTGAGTTTAGGGAATTAGTTACAAAGAGCCGACCCCTAGAACTTGTTACGTTGCTAAGTAATTCAGTGGCTACTGCTGAGCAGCTGCGTGACTAGAAGCTCGGGCCAGCTGGCTGTGCATATCGCGGCTGATTAATACTGGCTGGATCACTTTTTGGTCACCGTAGAGCAGGAAGTTAGCGTTTGGCCCGTAGCCGCCATATTCATAGTTGCCGCGCTCAACGTCGTTTACTATCTTATCTTTCAGTAGACGGGCAAAGGTCAATTTATTCTCAATTTCTTCATTATTGCCAAACACAGAGATATACATAGAACGATCTATAAGTTCTTGGCTAAACAGGGCTTTTTCCAATTCAGCAATATCGTTATATTCGAGTACATAAAAAACTGGCGCGAAGAACTCATGGAAGTTGCCAGCATGTTCCGCAATGGGTTTAACGACTATAGTAGGATGAACTAGATGCTTTTCCAGGTCGATCTCACCCCCGTAAACTAGATTTTGGCGCTCTCTTTCCAGGACGGGCTGAAGCTGTTGGATATAAGTTTCTTTCATGGTGCGGCTAACTCTAACTTCCGGATCAGTTGAGTCGCCTACTTTTACCTGCTCTAAGGCTCTTTGCAGCTTGCCGACAAAAGCGTCGGCTAAGGTAGTCGGGATAAAGAAAGCGTCTGGCCCTGCACAGTCCTGGCCGCTGTTAAAACAGCGCATTTCGACGGCCTTGGCGACAGCTAGGTCAATATTGGCGTCGTCAAATAGCAAGAAAGGATTTATGCCGCTGCCGTTATACACCAGCAGAGCCTGAGGACATTGCTTATGAATTGACAGAGCATTTTCATATTTACCGGTGAAAACAATCACGTCAGACTCCGATGCATATAAATCCATAAAAATATATCGCGGCACCACATGGACGGAAATGTTGGCAAAAAGTTTGCTAATTTCCAGGAACTCAAATACTTCCTGGAGCATTTTATGCATTATTTCAGGCGGTCGAATGTAAACTTGTCGAGCGAAAACACTTGGAGCAATACCAAACAAGACCAGTGAATAAAGGGGGAGGTTTAAGGGAAAAAAGGTAGAGATAGTGAGGTTGCTCAACGGGTGTTTAATTGCGGATAGCTCTTTGCTCATACCCCTTAAAGCCTCTACTGATCGCTCAATTTCGTCATTAGCGGTTTCATATGTCTCATATTGCGATAGCAAGCCCACGAGGTCATAGCGGCGCTGTAAGATTTTACTTGCCAAATGATTGCAATCAGCAGTAAAGGACTCAAATGATTTTTTTGTTTTGATGAGGGGCATAACGATTAACTTTTTATTTTCGCTTTAAAGCATTACCTGTGTGATATTATATCATTAATATTTAGATGAGTAATAACCATGTTATCTACAAAAACTTTCTGGAAGAGTAAATACAATTTGTTTATTGTTTTTCTAATGGTTCTAACCTTAGGTATGTGGGTGGTTGTTCAAATGCAGCACACAGTTGACGCTAACCTTAACTACTACTTCTCACTAATGCTTGGCGTGGTGCCTTTTCTGGCTAGCTTGAAGGGTTTTATGGCGGCCAAAAGATGGGGCGGTATGTCCAGCGTGCTTGGGCGCTCGATCGGCCTGCTGTCGCTGGGCCTATTTCTATGGTCGGCTGGCGAACTCATATGGTCTTATTACAATTTAGTTTTAGAAGTAGAAGCGCCGTATCCGTCCGTGGCTGACGTAGGTTTTGCGTCAGGTGTTACCTTATATGCGGCTAGCACTGTGCTCTTAACTCGGCTGGCCGGTGTTAATTTGGTGTTAAAAAAGAAACCGCTGCTGTGGTGGGGCATTATTATACTTTGCGGCCTAAGTGTGGCGCTAACTTATTACTTAGCGGTGGTAGTTGCTAAACAAGGAGAGTTCTTTTCTGACACCACTGATAAACTTAAAACGTTCCTAGATGTGTTCTATCCTGTGGCCGACTTTGTTTCCTTTACACTGGTGGCGATCATTGCGGCTATCGCCGGCAAATATTTAGGTGGCAAACTACGCCTGCCGTTAATACTGACTTTTCTTGGCATGCTGGTTATGTACTTTGGCGACATTATTTTCTCCTATACGACCACAGTCGGCACTTTCTATAATGCTAACTGGGGCGACCTGGTCCTATTTGCTGGCGCAAACCTACTAGCCCTTTCCTTGCTGGCTTACAACGAAAGCGTCCCCAGGCTGAAAGTTCAAGAGAACGAAGGCTAACCTGCTATGGATGATATATACACCAACATTGCCACGAAAATCATCGAACAGCAAGAAACCATTATTGGACCGGTGGCTGTCGAGCAAGCCAAAGGCGTAACGGCACTAACCGTAGATTGGCCTAAGCACAGCGTGTCCATAACTGGTAGCGCCACCCAGGCAATTGACGATCTTGTAAGGCAGTACAAAGAACTCTTTGGACAGATTGCTGTTGAAACCTGCAAAGAAGCCGTTTCTAAATATTTATCGCAGCTGGCTCCTGAGAACCAACCAAAGTCTCTCCAATAAAATTTAATGTTCATTAGGACGCGTTCAGGGTGGAAAAAGAAAAATTACGCCTGAAAAGGCCAATGACCAAAAAAAAGCAGCTTGAGCAAGACTTGGCCCATGTCTCTCAGGAGATGTACAAACGCAACCTTGAGCTGGCCCAAACCAACCAAATGCTATCGCTTCTGCGCAAAATTGACAGCCTGGTGTTAGAGTCGCATGAAACACTTGATGTTCTATGCCAACAGATGGCCAGTGCTATTACGGATAAGTCCAATTACGCTCTAGTCGCCTTTCTGACAAATTCCTCTCATCATAATTCCTTGGAGCTAGTGGGTCTTGCAACCTCATCTGGAAAACCGCCGGAAACTAAACGTTTGCACATCGACCTGGACAAGCACAATCAGTGGCTGTCTAGCCAGACGCGGATGATGACTATTAGCGCAAGATCCATTACCACTGACGACCTAAGCGATCTAACTGGCTTATCCTCTAACGAAATAACGGCTTTGCGCCATGAATTACCAGTCCAAAGTGTGGTTATTATTAAACTTATGGCCAGGCACCGCTTAGTTGGGTTGATGGTTGTCGGGCTGACGCAGGAAAAGCATGACATCAATGAAAAAGAAAACACTTTGCTGGAGCGTCTCAGCGAGGCGGTGGGGATTGCTATTGATAACCGCTTACTGTTCGAGGAAAACCAGCGGGTGCTCAAACAGCTGCAACGGACGAATGAAAAGCTGAAAGCGCTGGATGAGACCAAGGACGAGTTCATCAGTATGGCCTCACACCAGCTCCGGACGCCGCTGACATCAGTCAAAGGCTACCTCAGCATGGTTATAGAGGGTGACTCGGGCAAAATAACCGCTAGCCAGCACAAACTGCTGGACCAGGCCTTTATCAGCTCGCAGCGCATGGTTTACCTGATAGCCGACCTACTGAACGTGTCGCGCTTGCGAACCGGTAAATTTATCATCGAAGCCGTACCAACCAATCTGGCCGAAGCCGTCCAAGGCGAAGTGGAACAGTTAGAAGAAACCGCGGCCGGCCGTAAACTTGAACTCAAGTACGAGAAGCCAAAAGATTTCCCCATGCTGATGCTGGATGAAACCAAAATACGCCAGGTGATTATGAACTTTGTCGATAACGCCATTTACTACACGCCGGCCGGCGGTCACATCAACATCGAGGTCAAAGACTTGCCAACTAGCGTAGAGTTTACCGTCATGGATGATGGCTTGGGCGTTCCAAAACACGAGCAGCACCATTTGTTTACCAAGTTTTTCCGGGCTGGCAACGCCAAACAAGCCCGGCCGGACGGTACTGGCCTAGGCCTGTTCATGGCTAAGAAAGTTATAGTCGCCCAAGGCGGCAGCCTGATCTTTAAGAGCGAAGAGGGCAAGGGCAGTACCTTTGGCTTTAGTTTTGCCAAATCCAAGCTTAAATCCCTCCCACCAACCAAAGAAACTTCAAAAACTTAAATAAAAGTTAAAAACTTCACAGCCTTATGTATCTCACCCGTCTATGCTGAGCACGAACCGCGTGCTTAAGGGGTTTGATTGCGCTTGTGTTAATACGAGGAATATTGTAAAAAGTATTGACATATAGTAATGCTTGTGGTAGAGTAGTGACTATACGTGAAATCACGCTGTTTCAACAGTGGTGGGCGCGGAGACAGTGTAAATAACTCAAGGGGAGAATTAGATCATGGGATACAAGAAAGTATTAGGTATAGGACTTGCTAGCGCAGCATTATTTGCTGGTGGTTATCAAACACGCGAAGCAGGCGTAGAGGAAGGCCCTAAAGGCACTCCAGTCGAAATAATTAGCGGACAGGCAAAACTTATTGCCCGTGACTGCGGTGAAACAGCCCTAAGCGATGCTAGAAAAGCAAAGGAACTCGAACTACCTACAGATATGCCAGTTGGCGAAGGTATCAAGAGCATTAACGATAAGCTCAAGATTGCTACCGAAGCTTGCTTTGACGAGAATGTGGGCAAACCAGTTCAAGACGTTAAATCTGAGATGGAAGCTCCTAGCGTTGGCCTAGACCTTAAAGTCTCAGAATAATTAAGGAGAACTAATAATATGAGCGAACAAACTATTACTAATCCAAACACCGTCGCCCAAATCAGCCCGTTTGAACTTAAAGCACGAAAAGCATTTGGTGCTGGAGCTTTAGTTTGTTTAGCTTCTACATCTCTTGTTGCTTGTGGGGGTGATTCAGGACGCGACCTTAGCTATCTAGGTGAAATCGAAGAAGCTGCAGCCTCTGAAGGTTCTGCCGGAGCAGAAGGTCTTCCTGGCACCGTCCTTGATGGTAGCGACGCGGCTATCGCTGCTGCCGTAGAGAGCGGTCTTACGAACTGTGGCGGCTTAGGCGGCAAAGAACTATGGACCGACAAACCCTACACTCCAAACCATCTTTTTGGTTTTTATGAACAAAACCCAGATATGGTTGAATCGACTCAAAAGTTCTGGACTAATGTAATGGGCGCTGACGCACTTGGCTTCATTACTGAAAAAGCGGTTGCCAACAAAGATGCAGATACATCATTAGCAGATACATCATTAAAGGTGAGCGGCAACGCCGACCTTACAACCTTTACTCAAAAGCATATTGCCAGTATTGATGTCCCAGAAGGTACTATAGAACGCAATCATAACTGCGTGGACACCGATGGCGACGGCAAAGCAGACACCATTAAGTTCTTAGACCTGCGAGAAGCCCGTCATGGTAATCACAGTGTTGAAGGAACTAAACGAACAACTTTAGCTGGTTTAGTGCTAAGCCATGAAGACTTTAAAGTTTTCGTGCAAAAAATGCGTGATGCGGGTAAAGATCCTGAACAGCTCATTCATTACACCATTCGAGTTGATGAAAACGGCGACAAAGTGATTACAACTGATGAGGTTTTCGAATTCGTTGCGACAAGCAGCGCAATCTGCGAAAACCCCGTGCTGAAAGGTGAGCGACCTACACCAGTAACTACTGTTACATCCACTCCTCCGGGACGTCCTACTACGACCTTTACAGTACCTACAACTGTGCCTAAGACTACTAGTACTACTGCCCCACGAACATCCAACACCGTTACTGACAATACTACTATTGAACAACCAGGTGCAGGCGGTACTCCAGACAATGACAACAATCCTAATAATAACGTTACAACCAGTACAACCGCAGAACCTGCTCCAAACTCCAGTACTTCTACGACTAGCGCCCAATCTGTAACAAGCACTACTCTAGGCGAGTGTGGCGAAGCGTGCGAATAAGAAAGGTAATAAGGAGATAATATAATGAGTATCCGAAAAATTTTAGACCGACTCAGCAAACGAACAAAAGTTGCTGTTGCCGCCGTTGCAGTACTTGCCGCCGTTGCAGTACCTATGGCCGTAATGGCCGGTTATGGCCCGAATGGTCCTGACCGCAAGATCTTCGATTGGAATAATCCAGCCGAACACAACGGTGCCTTTGACGGTCCTCGTTTCAACAGCTATATCAACACTGATGTTTATGGTGATGAACGAGCTTTTGTAGATGCTAAGGAATGCACTGTGGCTGGCGAGGCTTGCTACAACCAAAGCCCCGGCACATACAAAGACCAACAACCAGTTCAAGTTGGCAAAGAATACATTGTGCGGGCATATGTGCATAACATAGCTCACCCAAGTATCAACGATAACCCCAACAAGGGTCCAGGCGTACTTGATGGTATTGGCGTAGCCAAGAACACCAAGATACGATTTGAACTTCCTGAAGGCGTAGCCAATGGTTTTACTGCCCAGGCTCGAATTAGCGCCGATAACGCTATCCCGCAGACGGTATATGACACGGTTGATCTAAGGAACGAAAACCAAGCCTTTGACGTTGAATTTGTTCCTGGTTCTGCTCGTATCTACAATTCAGCTCATCAGGGCGGTATGGCACTTCCAGACTCAATCATGAGCACTAATGGCACATTGATTGGACATGAAGCTATGGATGGCATATATCCTGGTTGTTTCGACTTCGCTTCATTCGTAGTTATCCGTGTTCGCATCAACGCCCCCAACCTGGAAGTCAATAAGACCGTATCTAAAGTAGATATGCCAAAACTGACCGACAGCTCTGAAACTGTAAGTGTAAAGCGCGGTGAAACTATTAGCTGGCGCATCGACTACAAGAATAATGGCAGCTCTTTTGCTGATGACGTTACTATTCGTGACGAACTTCCAGCTGGCCTAGAACTTGTACCTGGCTCAATCAAACTGTCAACAGCAGCTGGTACTGAGACTCTTTCTGATACAGCCTTAGGATCTGGGGGTGTTAACGTAGGCGACTACTCCCCTAACGGGAATGGTGTTATTCGTTTCCGAACCAAGGTCAACACTAAAGATGATGTTTGCGAACTGAAGAACGAAGCCTTCGGACGTGCTAAGAACATCCCAGAGCGAAAAGACAACGCTAAAGTTGTAATCGAGGATTGTAAGCCAGATCAACCAATTTACCGCTGTGACCTGATGGACAAGCCTGTGCTGGTAAGCGGTCGAACTTACAAGTTCACCACCAAAGCTACAGCTCAGGGCGGAGCAACTGTCAAACAGTACCGCTACGAGTTCACTGGTACTGGCTACAAGCAGGAAGCAGTTACTAACAAGGCTAACGGCGAAGTTGAACATACTTTCCCAGCAGCTGGTAACTTTACAGCTAAAGTAACGGTTGACTTCAATGTTGATGGCCAAGTTAAGTCTCACACTGCTGATTCTTGCGCACAGCCAATCAACATTGATGTACCTCCAACAACTCTACCTAAAACAGGTGTGAGTGATGTTGTCGGTATATTCGCGGCTACTACAATTGCTGGCGCGCTAGCACACCGTTACATATACGGTCGCAAGTACACAGTTTAAAGCTGTGGAAAAGCAGTAGCGTGTTTGTCTAATTTGTGCTACAGTAGCATTAAGCTAAACGAGCATTGACTGACCGCTCTCGCAAGAACTCAACCTCTTGCATCAAGAATCCGAACAAACCGTTCGGATTCTTTGATTTTATGGTTGGTTCTTGCTCTACCCCAAGCTGAATCCTCTCAGCTTGGGGACCCCAGGAGCCCAAGCAGCAATGCGGGGGATTTCATTTTGGCCTCTGTTGTGAATCAATGAATCAGTTATTGGGACGCGAACAGCTTATCCTAAGCCTTATATTTCAAAGCAAGCGGCAATGTTATCGTTCTGGTTTTATCAGACGCTTTGATAAGTGCATAGATTGGGCGGGTCTCGTAGCCTATATGCATAATTTTTGAACCTAGTTTTGCTGAAACCAAAAAGGCCGGAAGCAGATCTGTATCAGCACTTATGACAATAATTTCTGTGGTTTTACTGGCCTCTGACACCATACGTACGGCTAAATCAACATCTACTCCCTTTTCGGCAAGTTTCCATGTTTGATGAGAGCATTTTTCACAAGGGTCTGACTCTCGAGCTCGTAAATAACCCACCTTAATAAAAGTAATCTTTTGCTGCTGTATTTGATTCATGAACTTAGCTTGTGCTTTGATGGCTTCACTCGATTTACGCTTGAGCTCGCTTGATTGATCATAAAGCCTTAATCTTGCTCCAAACCATAGAATTTCAGAGGGCACATTGTCTGCTAAAAGCTCCTCAATCAGTCCTCTAAAATTAAAGCGTTCTACTCTAGAACGGGGAGCCTTATTGCCCTTTTTGCCAAGCAAATGCCTCAATCCATATACTAAGTTTTCGCCATCAATCAGTACAACTCGTCTCATGATCATATTCTAGCAATAAAAAGACCTCGCGAGAACTTGCGTCCAAACGAGGTGCTGTAAGTCAAGTGTAGCATACTTGACTATAATGTCAATACATTGCATGGTGATCTCACCGGGAATCGAACCCGGATTGCCAGGATGAAAACCTGGTGTCCTAACCGTTAGACGATGAGACCATTAAGAATGATTATCAAACATGGCTAAAATGCTTGCTTGAATGACCAAAAAATAGTACCATAACAGATCTGAAATATCTAGTCAAAACATCTTTTAACCTTGCTAGATATAAGCATAAGCAAGTACACTGTTAATAGATTATGATAAAAATTTACGCAGTTGGATGCAGAAGTGTATTTCTCTATGAGAAACGTAGCGAGCCGTACATTCGGTACGGTGACGTGAGTATTGCAGTAGAAAATGCAGTTCTGGGCCAAGAGCTCCTGCGGTGCGACCAGCTTCGCTGGGCGCAAACGGGGTCCCCGCAAAACCTGTTTTGTGGGGTGAGTTGCAGGAGAGGTGCGTAATTTTATGGATACTACTAACAAGGTGCCAAATGTACCTGTTGATAAATTTAAAAGGACTAAAATCATCGCCACGGTGGGGCCGGCCACTGATAGTTATGAAAAAGTACTCGCGCTCATTAAAGCCGGAGCCAATGGACTGAGGCTTAATTTTAGCCATGGCGACCACGAAGAACATGGCCAGCGCATCAAATGGATTCGCCAGGCTGCTAAAGACTGCGGCAAACCAGTTGCTATTATTCAAGATTTGCAGGGCCCAAAACTTCGCTTAGGTGATTTCGAAGGGGTTATACCTGTGCAGCCCGGTCAGAATCTGACTTTTCAGTATAAAGCTGATTATGAGCGTTCTGGCAACCTGCCGACCCAGTTTGACGTCAGCAACAAAGTAAAACGCGGGGATCGGCTGTATTTATACGACGGGAAAGTTAAAACAATAATCACTAGTGTCGCCGATGGCGTAGTACATGCTAGAGCCGAAAACGAAGGTATCTTAATCAAGCGCAAAGGCATAAATTTGCCGGATACGGACTTTGCTGGCGATACTATCACTAAAAAAGACAAGAAAGACCTGGCTTTTGGTTCAACCCAAGATATTGACTATGTGGCCCAGAGTTTCGTGCAGACAGCGGCCGATATCCGAAACATGCGCAAACAGATGATGAATCTGGGGGTTAAAGCCAAGATAATCGTTAAGTTCGAGACTAAAGCGGCCGTCGATAATATTGAAGCCATTGTTCAGGAGTCAGATGTTATCATGGTGGCTCGCGGCGACCTAGCTGTTGAAGCGCCAGCTGAATCTGTTCCCATAGTCCAACGCCAGCTGGTTGGACTTGGAATCAAGTATGCCAAGCCGACTATTATTGCTACCCAGATGTTATTCAGCATGACAGAGGTGCCCGAACCAACCAGAGCTGAAATTTCTGACGTCGCTACGGCTGTTTTGATTGGCGCCGATTGCGTTATGTTGAGCGATGAAACCGCCAATGGCAAATATCCGATTGAAGCCGTTGAAACTATGAAGCGGGTAATTCTGTACACCCAAAATAATACGCCTCTGAATGTTATTTATCCTGAGCAGCCCCTGCCTACCCGCCAGGTGGCAATTTGCGAAGCCATCATTAGTCTTGCCGATGATGTTCAGGCCAAAGCTATCGTCGCCGAAACTAAATCTGGCGCGACAGCATTGCAGATTGCCGCTCTCAGGCCTAAACGACCGATTATCGCTGTTACATCAGAAGCTCGTGTGGCCCAACAGTTGGCGGTAGTTTATGGAACTAAAAGCTATGTTCGCCCGGACAGCAAACTCGCTGCCACTAAACTGACTAATTGGCTGCAAAAGAATAAGGTACTAAAGACGGGCGACATGATTGTCACGGCCACTGGCAAATATCCAGGCGTCGTTGGCACAACTGACACAATTAAAGTCCGAGTGTTAGAGTAGCAGCGGCTTCGCCTGCTGAGAGGGGAGCATCCCCTCTCAGGCCGCGCGGACAAGCGAATGAATCACTTGGTCCGGCTACTCTCCCCTAAGACATTAATCCAAACTTTGCTAAAAGCGTTAGCACAATCTAAAATGTAGTTAGTAATATCTGAAAACTATAGGGTGGCAATTTGGCGTTTACCAAACAAACAATTCGCGACTACGACCTGAAGGGTAAACGGGTTTTACTGCGGGCCGATTATAATGTTCCGCTGGAAGACGGTAAGATTGCCGATGATTATCGTATCCAGCAGTCTTTGCCAACAGTTAAATACTTACTCGAGCAAGGCTGCGCGGTTGTAGTGTGCTCGCATCTAGGTCGACCCGACGGGCCAAAAGATACCAAAGTGAGTCTCAAACCGATTGCCAAAAGGCTAGGCGAACTGCTTGACCTAGATGTTAAGTTCGCGACTGATTGTGTTGGCGAATCCGCCCAGGCTGCCGCCAAAACCCTGAAACCTGGCCAAGTATTACTACTCGAAAATTTGCGCTATCACGACGAGGAAGAGGCGAATGACAGGGCATTCGCCGAAAAGCTGGCCAGTTTAGGCGAGGTTTTTGTCCAAGACGGCTTTGGCGTAGTCCACCGGGCTCATGCCTCAACCGAAGGCGTGACGCACTTCTTACCCAGCGTGGCTGGATTGCTGCTAGAGCGAGAAGTCGACACTATTACGAGCGTCATGGAAAAGCCCATCAGGCCGCTGATGGCCATTATCGGCGGCGCGAAAATCGCTGATAAAATCGACATTTTGAACCGATTTATAGATATCGCCGATTTTGTAGTCGTCGGCGGCGCCATGGCCAATACTTTTTTGCTAGCTGAGGGGCTTGATGTCGGCAAAAGCCTGACTGATCCCGATGATGTGCCGCTGGCTAAGGACATAATCGATCGGGCCAGGGCCAAAGTCAAAAAACAGCATTTTATATTCTACTTGCCTCAGGACGGGGTAGTGGCGAACCGGATGGACAAGACTGCTAAAACCCGGATTGTCGATTGGGACGCCCACATCATCGCCGACATTGAAAATTATCCTAAACGGCCGCCGCGCGAGACGGGAAAACTAAGTGACGACGAAATGATCCTGGACATCGGGCCGTTTTCCGGCTCGTTTATTGCTGGCGGTATGCAGATGGCCGGCACCGTTATCTGGAACGGCGCCATGGGCGTGACTGAAGTCGACGGCCTGCAGGGCCCGATCGGGCCGTTTGCCCATGGTACAGACCTGATTGTCGACGCTATGCTAGGTGAGTTTGGCCATCGGCCATTTACCGTGGTTGGCGGCGGCGACACGGTCGGTTATATAGAAGAACGCAAACTGCTGGGACATTTTAACCATGTGTCGACTGGCGGCGGCGCGAGCTTAGAGCTGATGAGCGGCAAAACCCTGCCAGGAGTCGAGAGTCTATTAGATAAAAAATGATACAAGTAAGCAACGGCTTCGCCTCATGAGAGGGGAATATCCCCTCTCATCGCGCCGGGAAGCGAATGAATCGCTTCATCGGGCTGCTCTCCCCTGAATCCAAGATTTACAAACAGTGTAAGCATAAGTATTATTAAGCTAGTTGAAATAGAAAAATATGCGCAGAACATTAATCGTCGGCAATTGGAAAATGCACCTGAATACTTCTCAGTCTAGTATCTTGCTGCACCGTTTGCATGAGCGTATCAAAATCCACCGCGACATAGAAGTAGTCCTAGCCCCAAGCATGCTGGTTTTACAGCCATTGAGCGTCCAGCTAGACCGGCGCAAGTTCCGACTAGCGGCTCAAAACGCATATCATAAAGACGACGGGCCGTACACCGGCGAGGTCAGCTTTACCATGCTGCGCGATCTAGTCCACTACGTTATAGTTGGTCACTCTGATCGCCGCTATAAATTTGGTGAAGATTTAGACACCGTTCGGGACAAAGTAGCGGCCGCCATTCGTAACGAAATCAGCCCGATTCTCTGTGTCGGCGAGACCAAACACGAAAAACTTCAGGGCGAAACCATGCAGGTGCTGCACGACCAAGTTACATCAGCCCTATCTAATGTCACGTCAAAAGAAATCCAGCATATCGTTATAGCTTATGAACCGGTTTGGGCTCTGAGCAGTGGTAGTGACTACCTGCATCACGAAGCACCCAAAGCTACCGAGATCGCTAAAGCCGTAGCCGCCATCCGCAACAACGTCACTCATTTATATGGTAAAAAAGCCGGCGCGGCCCTGCGGATTTTGTATGGCGGCAGTGCCAATGCTTCCTCAACCAGAGGATTACTGGAAATTGATGGCGTCGACGGCCTGCTCGTCGGCGGCGCTAGCTTGAATTATCACGAATTTTCTGGAATGGTAGCCAGCGCCGACCGTTATTTATCAGAAATAGGTAAAGACAATGGCTGAGTCGGAAAAAAACAGCAAGAAACCGATGGACGACGTGACCCAGCCCGGCAAATCAGCGCCAAGCGCGACATCGCGGCCGATTATTGTTACCCATGGCCCCATGATGCAGGATCCGATGGTTCAAAAAGAAGCTAAACCTGAAGAAGTTAAACTATCTACCGTAGCTCATGAAAAAGTTATCAATGAACCAACCAGCACAAAAGTAGAAGTTAAGGATGGTGCTGATTCAGTCCCAATTGAAGTTGCCAGGGCAGAAGAACCGAAACCGGCTGAAAAGCCTGAACTTGAGGTTACAGAACCAGTGTCAGCAACTCCCAGCGAACCCAAGCCAGATGATGACTCGGTGCCGCTTGATGGCGACTCGGGCGCTGCCGTTGAAGCTGTAGCCGATGCCGCCAAGGACAAGAAAAAAACCGATGACGACCAAAAAGAAATCGAAGCCATGCGCGCTAAGGTTGACCAATTAGTTGCTGAGCGCAAATATTACGTGCCGCTTGGTGTTGCTAGTCACAAACGTCATCACCGAACCGCCCTGATTATAGTTCTCATTTTGCTAGCAGCCGCTGTGGGTGCCGCGGCATTTGCTTACGACGCCGGTTTGCTAGACGACCTACTTTGACACCTCAAGGTGCTAAAATAGCTTGATGTCTTCAGAGCTTTTGACTGGGTTAAATGATGAGCAACGCCGAGCGGTAGAAACTACCGAAGGACCGCTGTTGATTCTAGCCGGCGCCGGTTCTGGCAAGACCAAAACCTTAACTCACCGAATCGCTTACTTGATAGCCACCAAACGGGCTACGCCATACAACATTCTCGCCGTAACCTTTACCAACAAAGCCGCCCGCGAGATGCGCGAACGCGTGGCCAAGTTGTTAGGCGAGAAAGCTGACAACCGCAGTTTTATGCCGTTTATGGGTACGTTCCACTCGATCTGCGTCCGGCTGCTGCGGCAGGACGGAGAATATGTCGGTATTCCGCCTAACTTCGTTATATTTGACGAAAGCGACCGACTCACGGCCGTCAAACAAGCTAGCAAGCAATTAAGCCTGGACGAAAAGAGCTTTCCGCCGCGCTCGATCGCTTCGCTGATTAGCAGCGCAAAAAATGAACTAGTAACACCGGCTGATTACGTCGGTATGGGCAGCGGGCCGGTTCATAACGCGGCCGCTCAAGTTTTCCCTATCTATGAGCGGCTGCTGAAAGAAGCTGGCGGGCTCGACTTTGACGATTTGATTGGCCGAACGGTGCAGCTATTTGAGACGCAGCCTGAGATTCGTAAAAAATGGGTTAAGCAGTTTGGCTATATTATGATAGACGAGTATCAGGACACCAATGCCGCCCAATATAAACTGATCAAACTATTGACAAGTAGTAAATATAATGTTGCAGTAGTTGGCGACGACTGGCAATCAATTTACAGTTGGAGAGGTGCTGATTTTAGGAATATTTTGAACTTCGAACGCGACTATCCCAAAACCACCATCATCAAACTCGAACAAAACTACCGCAGCACCAAGGCGATTTTAGACGCTGCCCATGCCGTCATTACCAAGAACGAACAGCGTTCCGACAAAAAACTCTGGACTGAGGACACCGGCGGCCAGCCGATCCAGATTCTGCCGGTTAATAGCGAACGGAGTGAATCCGAGGCGATTATTCGTCGGATTCGCAATGCTGTAGACATAAAGTTCCGTAATTTTTCTGATTTCGCGGTGTTGTATCGGACTAATGCCCAGAGCCGGGCAATCGAAGAAGGCTTTATCCGCTACGGTATCCCGTATCGGGTTGTCGGCGGTGTGCGCTTTTATGACCGCAAGGAAATCAAGGACATCATGGCCTATCTCAGGCTAATTTATCAGCCACAAGACCGTGTCAGCTTCGAGCGGATCGTCAATGTGCCGACTAGAGGCATCGGACCTAGATCCATGGAGGCTTTTTATACTTGGCAGCGAAACAACAACCTAAACCTTGAGCAAGCCCTAGGATCAGTGAACGAACATCCAGGCCTGACGCCCAAAGCCAAAAAAGGCTTATTTGAACTAGGAGAATTGCTGGCAGCTATGCGAAACGTGCTGCAAGACGCGGCCTTGACCGGCCTAATTGATTCGCTGATCCGCCGGTTGGATTACTTGAATTATCTGGATGACGGCGGCCTGCAAGGCGAGTCAAGGCAAGAAAACGTCAAGGAACTGATAAGCGTAGCGCAGGAATACCAAGAACTGGGACTAGCTGGCTTTTTAGAGGAAGTGGCGCTAATCAGCGACATCGACCAGGCTGATATGAACGGCAATGCCGTGACACTGATGACACTGCATGCCGCTAAAGGCTTGGAATTTCCAGTCGTCTTTATGACGGGCCTAGAAGAAACTATTTTCCCTCATTCACGGGCGCTCTATGACCAAAACCAGATGGAAGAGGAGCGCCGACTTTGTTACGTCGGTATGACCAGGGCTAAATCCGAACTCTACATGATTCATGCCAGTTCCCGAATGCTTTATGGCGGCGTCCAGCACAATCCGCCGTCAAGGTTTTTAAGTGAAATTGACGGCCAGGTCCAGACTGACAACCAAGGCTTCGGCAGCATGTGGCCTAAGCCGGAGTTTAGCCGCGACGAAACCAGCCAGGAAGTCCATTACATGCCGGAAATCGAAGAAGGCGACCAAGTCCGTCATAAACTGTTCGGGGTCGGGACTATCCTAGAAATAGAGGGCGAAAACGTCACAATTTATTTCAAAGGCAAAGGCACTAAGAAGCTTAACGCCGCCTTTGCGCCGCTGGAGAAAGTAGAATGAATCCCGTTAGACTCCACTTAACTTCCAGCGATTGGTTCACGACTGAACGCCCATGCTTGCTTCAGTCGATAATCAGATTAAAAAAGGTCTTTTGGAGTCTAATGGGATGAAACGGCTTTGGTCACTCTTAGGCAGGTTAGCATTCTGGTTGAGCTATCCGGCGTTGTTTGTTTACCTTTACAGAAGCCAGCGGACCAGGATTTTGATTATTTGCGGCGGGGAAGTGCTAGTTAGCAAAGGCTGGCTGGGCTTAGGCCGCTGGGAACTGCCTGGCGGGGGCAGGCACCGGCGCGAAACGGCTATTCAAGGCGCGCTGCGCGAACTTTACGAAGAAACTGGCATGAAAATTAAACCCGAGCAACTGAAACTTATTCATGAGCAGCGCTCGATTCCAGAGGCCGGGCTCACCTTTAGCTACACGGCTTTTGCTCTCGAGCTGCTGAGTAAGCCTACTGTTCTGCGCCAAAAGTACGAGCTGGCTGATCTTAAATGGTTCAAGTGGCAAGATTTACTTACCAATAAGGCTGTCAGCCCTAATGTTCGCAGTATCATAGCAGTTTGGTTCAAGACCTGATTATTGGTAGAATATATGTTGGCTATCACGGGAAGTACCGATGAATACTAAGAGGGTCTCCGGATTAGCCATTTTGAATTATGCGTCAAAAACAACCTTCCGGCAAAACCCGGAAAAGTCGTTTCCATAGGCTTCATAACCACCCGTTTGTCGTACCGGTGTTAACTTTCCTGGTACTGTTTTTTGTGTCCATGGTTGGCTACGTTAGCTTTAATGGCCAGACGATTGGCGCCAGCGATACCATGGTTGTCTCAGTCAGTATTGATGGTGAGCAGCAGATTGTCCCGACTCGGGCTCAAAATGTAGCCGACTTGCTTCAGCGGCTCAATATTAGCTTAGGAGAAAAAGACATCGTTAATCCCGCGCTGGATACGACGATTGAAGCCGACAATTTCCAGGTAATTATTTACCGCGCCCGGCCAGTTCTAGTAGAAGACGGCAGCAAGAAAACAGTGACATATACAGCTCAGCCGACGCCTGAAGCGATTGTTGAGGCCGCAGGCGTTCAAGTCTTTCCAGAAGACCGGCTGAAAACCGCTGGCGCCACGAGCATGGACGCTCGAGACCTGCTGCGCGATGGCATAGTGGCAGAAAAAGTGGTTATTGACCGGGCGACCCTAGCTAACCTTAACTTGTACGGCACCCCTATTGAAGTTCGTACCCATGCCGAAACGGTCGGCGAATTACTGGCTGAAAAGAATGTCAAACTGAACGAAGGCGACACATTGCAGCCTGAGCCCAGCACGGTGCTGACACCAAACACCCAAGTGTTTGTTACTCGAGTTGGTACCCAGATTGCCACTGACGACCAGAAAATCCCGGCACCGGTTGAAACCCGGGAAGACCCCGCGCTGCCAGCTGGGACCCAGCGCGTCCAGCAGGCTGGCAGCGACGGCCGCAAAATCGTAACTTATGAACTAGAACTGCGCAACGGTGTTGAAGCCAGCCGACGGGTAATCCAAGAAGTTATTGCCGCCGAACCTGTTAAAAGAATCGTTATAAAAGGCACTAAGGTGATTTATAGCAATCCATCAGCCAATGTAGAGCTAGGTAAACAGATTGCCTCCGACATGGGCTGGACCAAAGAATTCAGCTGTATTTATTCTATTTTTGACCGCGAATCCAAATGGAACCACCTAGCCCGAAACCGTTCGTCAGGCGCTTATGGCATCCCGCAGGCTTTGCCTGGCAGCAAAATGGGCCCCGGTTGGGAATCAGACCCAGCTGTCCAGATCCGCTGGGGAATAGGCTATATGGTTAACCGCTACGGTAGCCCCTGCAAAGCCCAAGCCTTCTGGAACGTCAACCACTGGTATTAGATAGTAACTGAGACAAATCTACGGTTTTCCCCGCCAAAGCCGCGCCCCGAATGAATCGGGGTCTCCGGCTGCTCTTTTCCCTTAAGCCATTTTGCTTGTGCTTGGGGATTAGCTTACAGATGTCTATAATCTTGGAATATGATAAAGAAGCACACCCCTAGCATTGCTATTTTAGCTTCAGGAAGCGGCTCAACAGCTGAAGCATTCATTCATGCGACTCAGGACGGGCGAATAAGCGCAGAGGTAGGGTTGGTGATATGCAACAATCCTCCTGAAAGAGCCGGTATATATGGCAGGGTCCAAAGATTAAATAAGCAGTATGAACTAGATATTGAAACAGCAGAAATTAGTGGTCGTACGCATCCTGACGGTAACATAGGACGTGGCCAGACGCTTGCTGAGTCAGCAGCAATTTGTGAGAGGGTTGCGAACCAAGGATTTGCCCATGTTGCCCTCATGGGTTATATGAAAATGGTTCGTGGCGAGCTTATTGAAGAGTATGGCTGGCTGCCGCATTTTAGCTCTATCTATTTAGCTAGAATGAGCAACACACACCCTGGGCCACTGCCAGAAACCGAAGATACCTACGGCCTACATACCTCGGAGCGAGTATTGGAACTAGGGCTTGCCATTTCCAGGCACACCGTGCATGTAGTGGCATCCGGTGTAGACAGGGGGCCTAAGATAGCTGAGCACCCTGTTGAAGTTTTTCCAGATGATACACCGCAAGACCTATTTGACCGCATTCAAATAGTCGAGAAAATCGCACTGCCCTATGTTCTAGACAGGTTTTTAAAAGAACAAGAGGCTTATCGTGACGATTCATGAAATAAGGGTAATTCCAAGAGATGCGGATCCTTTAGGGCAAGATGTTAGGCAAGAAGCCGAACGCACACTAGGCTTGGATAATATCGAGGAAGTAAAAACAGCCAAAATTTATCGGATAGAGGGCATAAGCGAAGAAGAGGCCCAGACGCTTGCCGAAAGCTTGTTGACGGATCCGGTAAACGAACAACACAGTTTAAATCAGCTCGTCGGTTTTGATACGCCTCACGTAGTTGAAGTTGCATACAAGCCGGGTGTTATGAACCCAGCTTCTGCGTCTATTATGAAAGCTGCGCAAGATTTAGAGATAAACCCCGTTGCGGTTGATGCATCCCGGGAATATGCGTTTTTTGGCGAAGTAGAAACAGATCAAGTTGATACGGCAGTCGGGCGGTTATTAGTTAACGAGACAGTTGAACAAATTATTACCATGAAACCCAGCTCTCTTATCTTTGAAGGGTCGGTCGGACCAGTCAATATTGTGCCGATTCGTGAAGCTTCCGAAAAGGAGTTAACGGAATTATCCAAAGATAAATTGTTTCTAAACGGCGAAGAAATGAGCGTAGTCCAAAAGCACTTCCGAAAACTTGACCGTGATCCGACTGACGCCGAGCTGGAAATAATTGCTGCTAGATGGAGTGAACATTGTGGACATAAAACTTTCAATGCAAGAGTTGTGGTTGATGGCGTAGAAAAAGAACCCTTATTTGACCGCATTAAAAATGCCGCCAAAGTACATTTTAAAGACCTAGTTATTTCAGCATTCGGTGATAATTCCGGCGTAATACGTTTTTACGATGGCCAAGCCATCTGTGGCAAGGTCGAGACCCATAATAGTCCTTCAGCCATTGAACCTTACGGTGGTGCTATGACGGGTAGTGGTGGTGTCTTCCGGGATGTTATGGGTACTGGCCAAGGTGCTAAAACGATTATTTCGACAGATATGTTTTGTTTCGCACCGCCCGACTTAGATGAATCACTATTACCGCTTGGAACCTTGCATCCTGATTACTTGCAGCGCCGCGTAGTCCAAGGCGTACGCGATTATAGTAATCGTATGGGCATCCCCACACCGAATGGCTCAGTGCATTATCACGAGGATTTTCGGGCAAAGCCTACTGTCGAGGTGGGCGCTTACGGAATTATGCCGGAAGTCCTGGCACAAAAGGGCGAACCCCTAGTCGGTGATTTAGTTGTGATTATTGGCGGTCGCACTGGACGCGATGGTATTCACGGCGCAACATTCTCGTCAGGTGAGATGACCGACCGTACAGCAAGCGTGAACTCCAGCGCGGTCCAAATTGGCAACGCGATCGAGGAAAAACGCATGTTTGATGCATTGCTTGAGGCTCGTGATCATGGTTTCATTCGGGCTATGACGGACTGTGGTGCTGCTGGCTTTTCATCTGCCATAGGCGAAATTGGTGAGAGTATAGGCGTCACAGTAGACATCAGCAAGGCGCCGCTAAAATATCCTGGCCTGGCACCCTGGGAAATCTGGCTAAGCGAATCACAAGAGCGCATGGTTGCGGCGATCTCTCCAGACAATATTGAAGAATTTATGATAGTTTGCAGCAAATATAATGTGGAAGCTACCGTACTTGGAGAATTTGATGGCAGTCATACGCTAACTGTTAATTTTGGCGAGCAAAACGTAGCTGAACTGGACTATGAGTTTTTAGACGGCGGACTTCCGCAAAGAATCATGTACGCCCACTGGGATCATGAGGAAATCTCGGAAGTTCGTCCTGAAGCGCCAACGAGCGAGGGAGAATGGATAGAACGGCTTAAGGCCGTACTAGCACATGGAAATGTGTGTTCCAAAGAGCCAATTGTCCGCCAGTATGATCACGGAGTGCAGGGCGGCAATGTTGTTTCCCCGTTTGGTGGCGTTAATCAGGAAGGACCCAACGATGCTCTGGTAATACGGCCAATGCTAGGCAAGCCTTATGGCGTGGTGCAATCACATGGTATGAACCCGATCTTGAACCGATTAGATCCTTACGAAGGCACCGTCTGGGCAATCGCAGAAGCGGCTGCAAACTATGTTTCTGCCGGTGGCAATATTGATGAAGCTGCCGCTGTCGGTAACTATATTTGGCCATTTCCCGATGAAGAGGCGATGGGATCGCTTGATCGTTCAGTTGATGCTGCAGTCGATATGATGCACCTCCTGAAGTTGCCCGTCATTTCCGGTAAAGACAGCCTATCTTCCACCTATCGCGGCAAAGACGGCGAGATTATTAAAATCCCACCGGTTTACACTATGTCAATTTTTGGCCGAATCCCGGACGTTGAAAAAACAATGACAACAGAGCTCAAGAAGCCTGGTGATACACTGTTGTATTTAGTAGGCGGTACTAGTGACAATATGGGCGGCAGCACGTATTACGATATAGCAGGTGGTCAAAGTGGTGAGGTACCAGAAATTAATACGCTTGTGCTGCCAGAGGTATTAAGGCGTATCTACAAAGCGATTCAAAAAGGCGATATTCTAGCTTGTCACGACGTAAGTGAAGGCGGAATTGCTACAACTGTAGCCGAAATGTGCTTTGGCAGTGACAGCGGGGCAACAATACATATTCCTGAGCACGCCGATTCGGAGACTTTCCTGTTTAATGAAACTGCCGGATGTTTTGTGGTCGAAGTCAATGGACATAATGATGCCTATCTGGCTTTCGAGGGAGTACCTTACCGACAGATTGGCAGTACCAGCAGTACTACTAGTTTTGAAATTCGCAAAGGTGCCTGGAATAAACTGTGCAAAACTGAACTTGACGATCTGAAATCTGCCTGGCAGGCACCTATGAAAGGAATATTTCATTCATGATTAGTCCCGAAGTTTGTATACTCAAGACCGACGGTATCAATTGTGACATGGAAATGAGCCATGCCTTTGAGGTGGCTGGTGGCCTTCCAGAAACTGTCCACATTAATCAGCTAAGAAGTGGCGAGCGTCGACTCGCGGATTACGGTATTTTGGCAATTCCTGGGGGTTTTTCTTATGGTGACGACATTGCTTCCGGTAAAGTGTTGGCTAATGAGCTTACATCTTACCTTTCAGATCAGCTGCAAGAATTTGTAGATCAAGAAAAGCCTATCTTGGGTGTCTGCAACGGATTCCAGGTGCTTGTTCGCACTGGCCTATTACCTTATGGAACGATTGGCGAACAACAAGTCACGCTGGCCGAAAACGAAATTGGGCGCTTTGAGTGTCGCTGGATTGAACTAGCAGTCGGTGAATCGGCCTGTCGCTTTGCTCAGCCGGAAGAATTCAGCGAGCTACCTATACCTATGCAGATTGCGCACGGTGAAGGCAGGTTCTTTGGACCCGAGATGGAAATTTTGGATTTAGAAAAGAATGGCCAGGTGGTATTTCAGTACAGTACTAGGCATGCGACACTTCCAGATGGTAATTTCCCTGATAATCCCAATGGGGCAATGCTCGACATAGCCGGTATATGCGATCCACGTGGTGTAGTTCTAGGTATGATGCCACACCCCGAGCGATCCATCGAGGCTTTTCATCCTCAGCGGGATCGAACCGAGGCTGCTAGATATGCTGCGGAAATTCTTTTTGAAAACATAGTGACCTATGCGGCTGGAATCTAGTGGCTGATATTCATGAATCAGCTATTGATGGGCTGCAGAAAGGCCGGAAGTCGTTGGGGCAGCATTGGCTGCATGATAGCGAAGCCCTGAATGATATTGCCGATGCGGCCGAGATTAGCAGGGAAGACACGGTGCTTGAGGTTGGGCCGGGTACTGGAACATTGACCCGAGTTCTGGCGGATCGGGCAGGGCAGGTCGTGGCGGTGGAATTAGACGAAGGCTTGATCGATAATCTAATCTCTCAGAAGATTGCGAATAATTTGCAATTTGTGAAGGGAAGTATACTGGACTTTGACCTTGGCGACCTGCCGGCCGGCTACAAAGTCGTCGCGAACATACCGTATTATTTGACTAGCAAACTGATCCGTACGTTCAGCGAATCTGTTAATCCGCCCGTGATCGCTGTATTGCTTGTCCAAAAGGAAGTCGCCGAACGCGTAGCTGCAGTCCCTGGCAAGATGTCATTGTTATCCGTTAGCGCCCAGTACTACTTTGAAACTATTCTAGGCAGAGAAGTGCCTAGACGACTCTTCTCTCCCCCGCCCAAAGTCGATTCTCAGGTGATCATCCTAAAGCATCGGACTAGTCCATTATTTACGGATGTTGACACCAAACAGTTTTTTAGACTGGTTAAAGCAGGATTCAGCAACCGGCGAAAGACGCTGTTGAACTCCTTGAGCGGCGGGCTGCAACAGAGTAAAATGGACGTTTCAGCCGCTATTACTCGAGCTGGCCTCAAACCTGGCTCGCGTCCTCAGGAATTATCACTAGAAAGCTGGTACGCCTTATATAAGCAACTGGGCAATTCGGTCTAAGCACTTCCCTGCTTAATACTTAACACGTTAAGTATTAACAAGTAAAGTACTTCATGCTAGCATTAGTACATGGGTCCGACTAACAATATTGGCTACCTACTCCAGCACCTGGCCTTTACCCTGGCCCGTCAGAATGACCAGGTTTTGCAGGAACGACTCGGGATAGGCTTTTCTCAGTTCAAGATTCTAATGGTGCTAGAGCGCAACCCTTACGTGCAGCAGCGGGATATTGCTGGTGCCTTAGGCCAGACCGAGGCCAGCGTTAGCCGGCAGATCAAGTTAATGGTAGAAGACGGATTACTAGTGAGCAAAGTCAGTCCAGACAACCGTCGCCGGCACATTACTACTCCCACGTCCAAAGGCTTGCGGCTGAACGAAGAGGCGCTAAAAATCTTGAACAGTTATCACCAATCAATGTTTGATAAATTGACCGATAAGCAGAAGCAGCAATTGCTGGACATCATGTCAATCATGCATGACCATGCCTGCCATCCCGGCAGTGGCGGCCAGCATTTCCATAACTAGCAATTTATTGACATAAGTGGTATAATGTACAGATCACTGTAAGAAGTGATAAATCATATACGGGGCTGAATTTTAAGCTCGACGTTGGACTTTAACGGTTAGATCAGCAGGTCGCTTGTCAGCGTATAGACGAACCCAAATAGTTGCAAAACTACTTGATCGCGTAGCTAGCGCCTTTGAGAGTGGTAAAACACTTCTCTTCGGTCGCCAGTTCGCACCAGCTTTAGCTTAATTTCTAAAGCCGCGCCTATTGTGACATCAGATAGCGATACAGCGTGACATATTTTCTGATTGCTTTCGGCAATTGATCCGTAGTCGGACTAAGATCAGGATCGACCATCATGGTTTTTTGGTCATTTTTATCCCATGATGTATTCAAATGACCTACACCTGTAGGATAGACTAACCAGTTAAACTAGCGGACGTGGGGGCAGTACCCACCAGCTCCACCAAAAACGCATCAGATTTTCTGGTGCTTTTTTGTTATAACGTTGACTCAGGACAGATATCATGCTAATGTATAGGTATTGTCTTTCCATGAATCCGAGTTTTTGACTATCACTTTGGCTTCATCTGAGCAATCAAGCACCAAAGTAACAAGTTAAAAATATAGAGGATTCTTTTTTATGCCGAATTATAAAAGCCGGACGATTTACAAGTCGTCCAATCATAACCGGCGACGCAATGTCTCCGGTCCTAAACGTCGGGGCGAGTATATCGACCCGACCCGTTTCGTCCGTCGTGCCACAGGCGTGACAGAGGACGTTTACGTTGCCAAGCACACTTTTGCAGACTTCAATGTCCATCAGTTACTGAAGACCAACATCATACACAAGGGCTACGAAGTCCCAACGCCAGTCCAGGACCAGACAATTCCACTCGGCCTAGAAGGCCGGGATGTAATTGGCATTGCTAACACCGGCACCGGCAAGACAGCTGCCTTTGCTATACCCATACTTAACAAGTTAATTAATAACCCGCACTCTAAGGCCTTGATTATCGCGCCAACCCGCGAGCTAGCTCAGCAAATCGAGCAGGAATGCCGCTGGATGGCTAAAGGCAGCGGCCTATTCGGAGCCCTGCTCATTGGCGGTACTTCGATGGGACGCCAGCTGGCCGACCTGAAATCACGACCTAGAATTGTAATCGGTACGCCTGGCCGGATTCAAGATCACCTGGAGCGCCGAACGCTAAACCTATCTACATTTGATACGGTTGTATTGGACGAAGTAGACCGCATGCTTGACATGGGCTTTGTCGATAGCGTGACCAAAATACTTAGCAATCTAATTGCCAAGCGCCAATCGTTCTTTTTCTCGGCCACGCTCGACCACAAAATCAACAATTTGATACAAAACTTTACATCTGACCCAGTCACTGTGTCGATCAAAACTGGTGAAACTACCGATATGGTCAACCAAGACATCGTGCGTTGCCTATCACCTCTCGATAAGATGGACAAACTGCATGATCTATTGCTAAAGGGCGAAGTCGAAAAAGCCATCGTTTTTGACGAAACTCAGCGCGGTGTTGAAAAACTAAGCAACGAATTGATTAGCCGAGGTTTCAAAGCCGATTCGATCCACGGCGGCAAGAATCAAAGCCAGCGTCAGCGAGCCCTGAAACGCTTCAAGGACAGTGAAGTCAGCGTGCTGGTTGCTACCGATGTGGCTGCCCGCGGCATCGACATTGTCGACATTACTCATGTCATTAACTTTTCTCAGCCGCAAACCTATCAGGATTATATCCACCGTGTCGGCCGAGCCGGCCGAGCTGGACGAGTTGGCCACGCCCTGACCTTTGTAGTCTAAAAACAGCTATTTGCTATGATGAAGGAGTGAAACTTCATCGTGCCAGCCGAAAACCGGATTGGGAAAAGCTGCGAGTCAGGCATCGCAATTACTGGCAGCGTCTGGCTGCCAGTACTAATGGAATTGTCACGCCCGGCAACGCCGTGAGTTTGGCAGGCCTAGTTTTGGTGCTGCTTGGATTGGTCGATTTGTACTACAACCATACTTGGCGAGGCTTGATTCTAATCGTAGCCGGTCGAGTGCTTGATATCGTTGATGGCATGGTGGCTGAAGAAACCGGCACCAAAAGTCCAGTCGGCGAAGCCGTAGACGCCAGCATTGACAAACTGGAAATTGCCGCCGCTTTGCCGGTACTTGTAATCACCAATATTTTATTACCCTGGCAAGCTGTATTAATTGCGCTAATACATCTGACAAATGCCGTTTTATCGATTATGGCCAAAGCCCAGCACAAAATTATGCACACCTCGCGCACTGGAAAATACGCTACCACGCTCCAATGGTCAGCCCTTAGCTTATATACGCTAGCTTATATTACAGAACGGCGGTCTGTTACTGCCTTAGCGGGAGTTGTATTTGGTTTGGCGCTAATTTTGAGCTTTACTGCCACCCGCGGCTACGCCAGAATTATTCTGCGCAAATAAAAAGACCCCGACTTTCGGGGTCTTTTTAGGGGTAGGAAAATATATTTACATTGAAGTGTCTCGATCGCGAGCCATATCAATCAGCTCAACTCGAGTGTAGTTCGGATTGTCTTCAATGCCAATAATCGCCACGAGTTCCTCGCGGGTCATATCGTTATAGTCTTTTCTATCTTTTGCCATTGGTCCCTCCTATGTTAATGCAATTTCAGCGTAACAAGCTTGCATGCGGCCGTCAGCAAGAAAGCTCGCTCGTTTAACAACAGGCAAACAGCGGTAAATTACTAAAGTACTTGACAGGCTATTTGCTCAGGCCTATAGTCAGCCTTAGTCACTGTGAGGTGATTAGCACCCAGGCCGTAAAAAGCTGAAGCTGCGACAAAGAGAAGCCCCTCAAAAGGCTTCTCTTTGTTTTTACAGCATATCAACGTGCTTATGCTACAATTCACCTAACTGTTAAAAAGGATTACTATGGATATGGACTTCAATCGAAACAATCAAACTCAGAAAACTGAACCCGAAGCGGCGCAACCTGTGTCGAAGGCAAAAGGCACCAAGAGAAACGTATCTTTACTAGTGTTTATTTTATTCACTTTGTTCTTGCTAGCTGCTGGCGGAGGCGCGTATTATTGGCGAGACCTGGAAGCCAAAGACCAAGCCAAAAATCATAAATCAGAAATAATGGCTTTACAACTAAGAATAAGCCAGCTTGAATCAGAGGCAGCTGCGGAAGATACTACACCAGCAACCGTAGCCGAAACCAAGGCGCCAACTGCCGAAGCCCTGGCCAACATCGAAGATGCCATTAAAAGCGGCAACACTGCGGCACTGGAGGGCTACATGGCCTCCAAGATAAAGGTTATATTAGCGGCCAGTGAAGGCATCGGTGATCGGACACCAACCCAAGCCATTAGCGATCTAAAATATCTGGATAGTGCTACTGATCCCTGGGACTTTTCTCTGCCAGCCGCTACGCTTACCAAATGGGGGACTGGCGACTACAAGCAGTACTTCCCAGAAAGCGCTTTCGTCGGTATGTCAGCTGATGATATGGTGGTGTCATTTACTTTTGACTCCCAAGCTAAAATAAGCGGCATATTTATGGCCATGGACGGCGACAGCCTCTAGTTTCTTCTTTCCAAGAAGCAATCTTTCCACCTTTTGGTCCGCCAAAAGGTGGGCAAAAACTCCCAGGCAATTCCAGTTCTTTATGACTTCATTGTATAGCTTCACGCCAGGCAAACTTTTTCTTTTTCAAGGACTGGTTTGCTTGGGCTCGGCATACATTCTCGCTAATCGCTCGAATGTCAAAGAACCACAAGGCTCCGGGGAACTCACCCATATCTTTCATTAATTCTTCAAAGAAGAGATATGGGCTTAAACATCCCCTGCGCAGAAATTGTGCCTTTGACATTCAGTCATCAGGAACTTCCAGAGCCTGGCTGGGCCGCCATGGCCTAAAGTATTATTTATTTGCCGTCAGATATTCCATGGTCTTGGTCGGGTTATAAAAAGCTGATTTTGCTAAGGTTAAAATGAGCCGAGTCATTGCTGAGGACCAGTCCAATTCCTTCTACTAAGAAAACAGAATTGGACCGTTGTCCCCCATGCGCAGACATGGGCGGACCGTTCCGCAGGCACGGCTTATTTTAACCGTGCAAAGTAACGCTTTTTATCTAGCCGTCGTTTCTTTGCATACTTTCTTGTCGACACAAGAAAGTATGGCGCTAAAGCTTACGAAGTAAGCAGCGTAATGGTTTTGCCTTAGCCTTACTGGTCAAAAGGCTAAAAAGAAACTAGTCTTGTTCCAGGGCGTCGCGCATTGAAAAGTAAGCTGGCTTGGGTTTGTAATCTTTGTCGAATTTCAATAGAAAACCGCCCCGACGAGTCGGAGCGGCCAAGATATTCTGCCTACTTAGACAAGCTAGGGGAGGTTAGTTAAGCGCGTACCTCCCGCGCGTAACTACAGATACTTGTCCGTTAGATATTAGGACTTGTTTCAAAAGATTACCTCCCCTCTTTTTGTTAATGTTCATATTATTCATTATAACGCTCAAGCCTAAATGTCAAAATAATTTGTGCTATGTGATACAATACTTAACATGTTAAGTATCTCAGACGAAGACTTCGACAAGTATATATCGGCTGCTATGGATGAGTTGCCCGAAGAGTATATTACCCGGCTCAACAACGTTTTAGTCACCTACGAGGACGAACCGACTGAAACCCAGCGCCAAAAGCTTAAACTGCATTGCAGCCAGACATTATTTGGCTTGTACGAGGGGATTCCGCTGACTAAGCGCAACGCCAGCTACAATTTGGTCCTGCCTGACAAGATTACTCTGTTCAAGCTGCCTCTTTTCTATGCTTCAGCCGATCTAGAAGATTTCAAAAGTAAGATCAAACACACCCTCTGGCACGAAATCGCACACTACTACGGGCTGGACCACCAGCGCATCCACGAATTAGAAGCTAAAAACAGATTATAGAGGGTGGGCAAATCCATTAAGTTTATGGTAAGGTAAGTTCAAGCTAATCAAATAAAAACTATGAAATTCTCTAAAAAGTTTAAAAATAACCTAGGCATAAATCTGAACGTCGTTAACCCGCTGCTGCTAAGGGATTTACTTTTTAAAAAAGACAAGCGGACTCAAGTCTTCCTGGGTCAGCCCCTGGACAAACAGATTGAGCTGCTCGACACGCTTACCCCTCACGTCAAACAAGACATTTTGCAGCGGATTGGTGATGAAGAACTAGTCGCTATTCTAGAAAGCGTGGATCCGGATGATGCCACCGATCTGCTGCAGCTGCTAACACCACACAAGCGCGAACGCGCCCTCCAGCTGCTTAGCCAGGATCTCAAAGATTCGCTGTCAACTTTGCTCGAATTCGATGCAAAAACTGCTGCTGGCCTTATGACCTTGGACTATATTCAGGCCGCAGTTAATGACACGATTACTGAAACAGCCAAACAATTCAAACAACATGAACGCCGTACTGGCCGGCCGCCTGTGATTCTAGTAATGAAAACAGACGGGCACCTAGCCGGTTTTATGCCTGGTCATGAACTGGGCTTTGCCAGTAAGACTGAACTAATTGGCAAATACGTCAAGCGCGTCCCGTCAATATCATATGCTGCTACTCACGACGAGGTACTGCATCTTTTTCAGTCCCACCCGCATGCCAAGGTGGTTGTTAAGAACGACGCCGACAATGTTGTCGGCATTATTTACTCTGACGATGTGCTCAAAATGCTGCACGAGCAAGAAGCCTCCAGCTTGTATGACTTCGCTGGTATTAACCAGGAAGAAACTGTTACTGACTCGGCTCGTCGCAAAGTCCAGCACCGCTACCGCTGGCTGATCATCAATCTTGGCACGGCTTTTTTGGCGGCGTTTACGGTGGGAATGTTTGAAGAAACATTGGACAAATACGTACTGCTGGCAATTTACATGCCAATCGTGGCCGGCATGGGCGGCAATGCCGCGACTCAAACGCTAGCCGTACTAGTACGAGGTATAGCCCTGAAGCAAATTGAGCTGCGTACGGCGCTTCGGACACTCAAGAACGAGGTCGGTGCAGGATTGGTCAATGGTTTGATTAATGGAATTATCGTTGCGGTGGTAGTCATCATCTTTAACCGTGACACTAAAATCGCCATTATTCTTGCCATGGCCATGGTCATAAACCTACTAGTCGCGGCGTTTTTCGGCACGCTCGTGCCGTTGATTATGTCTAAGCTTGGCAAGGACCCCGCCGCCTCAGCAACTATTTTTATTACGACTGCCACCGATGTGTTTGGCTTTTTAGTATTCCTAGGGCTAGGAAAAATGATCCTCACTTAAATCACAGCGATAAATCTAATACAATTTTGGCCCCCTACTCCGTAGACTGAACCGGATAATTAGGAGCATGTAATGCTGGCAAATCCAGAAGTTGGAATAATTCCCAAACTAAGAAGGGCTGGACCCAGAATCATAGCCGCTTTAGTCTTATCCTTACCCGCTTGCAGCGATGGCGATAGTAATGCTGAACCGTCAACAACTACTCAAAAATCTGATGCTACAGCCGCGACTACCGATCTGCCATATATTGTTCCTTCGGAAAAAGGTTTGCCAATCCCCGAAGTCGATCTCCCCGAGCCCATACAAATTGATACTAAAACCGAGTCCCAATGCCTAAATCCACCCAGAAACACTGATACGGAAGGTGTCAGCGCAACCGGAGGCATAAGAATGGAGAGAATTGGCGACAAAGATTATCTACTTGGAATTTTAGATGGTAGCTGCAATGTACCTTTAGCTGATGCACGAATCGGTCTTTATAAGCGGGCGAATCAGTCTAGTAATCCGGCACTTATTGCCCGGAACGGTCAGCAAGTATTGTTTGAATGTTATAGCAATCACGAAACAAATCAGGAAATAAGTGACATCAAACCGGGCAGCGCCTCCAAAGTGTGGTGGCAAATTATTTATGAGAATCCAGCTACAGGTGCAAACGAAAGGTGGCTAGTGCCGGAAGTTAATGTTATTGGCGATGATATATCTGCGGCGCAAGCCGAACCCTGCCCGTAATTATTTTCAGGAGTAGCTTACAAGTCAAAAACGGTAGATTAAACTGCTGTTTTAGTCTAGACTAAAATTATGAGTAGGGGTGAAACCGCCCCGGCCCCAGAAATACAAACAGGCCGGTTAGAAACTATACGCAGCTACATTGCGGAGTCTATTGTTTTCAGAAAAGCTATCGCTGCAGCGGCCGCAGCGAATATTTTAATAGGTGTTAGTATTGCTGGCGGTCAGCCAGACATGGATTTGGCGCTTGATCGTGCTCCTGCCCCAGCGGCCGCGGATGTTCCGCAAATTGAAGTACTAAACCCGTCAGCACTGGAGTTATTACCAACCGAACCTGTATCAGCAGCTTCTCCTGAGCAACAACCCGAAGAAAGCACAACAACTACAATCATTGTCGAATCCCAGGCCATGATAGCTGAAAGAAGCCATGCTCACGCTGCGGCTCTAGTGGCACAGCCAAACGTGGGCATTGACATCTCATGGCCAAACTGCGGGGTTGAAGTACCTGACTACGCCACCTTCGGCATTGTAGGAGTTAATGGCGGTTCTAGCTTTGAACAAAATCCATGTTTGGCTGATGAAGCTGCTCAGTTCCAAGACTTGTCACTATACGTTAATTCTGATTATCCAGGCAGACAAGAGGCATTATCTATATTGGGTGAGGCGGGTAAGCATTGCGACCCCAACGACAATCTGTGTGTGGCATATGCGTATGGTAACCAGCATGGAATTTACTCTGTGGATTACGCCCATGCCAGCGGGGTGAAAAGCGGCTTTTGGTGGTTAGACGTGGAGACTATGAATAAATGGCGAGGCGACTACGAAGAACATAAAGCTGTATTGACAGGACTTATGGACGCTATAGGCAGCCAATCCCAATATTATTATAGTGAAAGCCCGGCCCTGGGTTTTTATAGTATACCGGGGATGTGGAATAGAATTACCGGCGGTTGGCAGAATGGTTTTCCAGCATGGCGGGCAATTGGCGAGCGGATGCCTGATGAAGCGCCAGCCTACTGCCAAGAACCTGCTTTTACAGGCGGCAAAATTGTCATGGTCCAATACGTCCAAACCCTAGACCACAATATACGTTGTTAATTCTTAAGGCTTATTGACGCCTACTCTCAGATGACCTAGTCTGGGAATAGATGTTTGGTAAAGCTATGCAAACCGGTATAAAATTACGGAATTTTAATCCATTTCGGAAAGACTATTCGCTGCATGCCAAAGATGTCGAAGAAGCACGAGAATATATAGCTAATTACTGGAAAAAACTGGAACGTTCTCATCCAAAAGACGACGATAACTTAATCGGCCTGCCCCATCCATACCTAGTGCCTTCATATGCCAAGGGCCACGAGTTTGACTACGACGAGCTTTATTACTGGGACAGCTACTTTATGGTCCAGGGCATGCTAGATGGGGAGCATAAGGACCTGGTGGTTGGCATCTTAGAGGATTTATTTATACTTTTTGAACGGTTCAAGATTATTCCTAATGCTTCTCGCTTGTATCTGACCAGCCGCTCGCAGCCGCCATTTCTGACCAGTTTCATTTGGGAAGTATACGAAGCCTACGACATGGATCAAAAATGGCTGGAACGGGCTATCAAAATAGCTGAGGCAGAATACGAAATTGTCTGGATGGGCACCCGCAAACCAAATGCCCGCCAAGTTTACCGCGGCCTCAGCCGCTACTATGACTTTAATTACCTGAACGATATCGCCGAGACGGAAAGCGGCTGGGATATGACACCACGGTTTAACCGCAAATGTTTGGATTACTTGCCGGCTGATTTGAACTCGCTGCTTTATAAATATGAAATGGACTTCGCCCGTTACTACCGGCTGATTGACGACAAGCGAACGGCTGGTAAGTGGGAAGTCGCCGCCAAGCACCGCAAGACTAACATGTATGACCTGATGTGGAACCCGGCGCGCGGCTTGTATTACGACTACAATTTTATGAAACAAAAAGGCGGCACAGTCAGCTCGCTAGCCGGTTTTTATCCAATGTGGGCCGGCCTGGTTGACGAAACTCAGGCCATGCAGATGGTCAAGGCATTGCGCCGGTTTGAAAATCGCGGCGGCCTGGCTACAACAGACGTCCAGCAGTTAGGACAATTTGTGCCGGGCAATATACCAACCCAGTGGGCATATCCCAACGGCTGGGCACCGCTGCAGTATCTGGTGATTAAGGGTTTGCAGCGCTATAGCTATCATGAAGATGCCAAACGAATAGCTATGAAGTGGATCAAAACCAACCTGGACTGGTTCAACAAAAACCATATCTTCCTAGAAAAATATAACGTTGTTGAACCCAGTAAGCCGCCGCTCAAAGGCGTTTATCCGTCCCAAACCGGCTTCGGCTGGACTAATGCTGTCTTTGAACGCTTATGCCAAGAGTTCATCGACGACTAACAGGCCGCATCAGCCTGCTTCTGGCGGAGCCAGAACTCCGCTGCTGCTCTTGGCGCACTACTGCGTCAGTGCTTCCAGTGCTCCTTCACCGTATTTAATATACGGCTCAGTCCGCGCTTCAGCTCTTCCTTGTACTGCACTCAAGCCTGTCAGTCGTGTAAAATCAGCTCCATGGAAGATAAACAAGAATTACCTTGTGTGGACAAGCTGGCGTTTGATACGGAGAAAGAAGCCAATGCTGCCGCTAATTTTGCAAAGTGGTCCTATGGAACGGGCCTCAAAGTCTATAAATGCCGCCACTGCAACCTGTGGCACCTTGCCAGTTATTAGCCGAATCAGTTTCATACGAGTACAGGGTATGTTACAAATAAGAGATGCGAGAACTGCCTGAAAGACCCGGAGTACAGGATGTGATACTGCTTGAACATGATTGGCCTGCACGTACAACTATGTATGTAGACTCGATTGGAGAGAGCTATGAATTTACCAATCATTTTTCAGCAGTAAAATTCGAAATAATTCAAGGACTTGGCAAGTTCGTAACCCAGGATGGAGAAATCAATGCTAGGGCCGGCCAGGAGCTAATCATTCCCCGCAAGACCAGATATCACTACGAAGGTCCTTTGGCCATGTTAATCAAGTATACGCCGAGTTTACATCCTGACTTTGTCACATTCGAAGATGATCAATTAGATGAATCTATACAGGCGATAGTAGATGAGCTTGACTCATCTAAAGAGATGCGTAAATTCGATCGGGTCATTCGCAAGAGATTACAGCGACAAATTAAATTTCAGCGATTCTTCCCCGATATTATGGGTGTAATGAGCTTTATGGTTAAGGTTGAAAAAAGTAACCAAGAACTTGTCACAAACCAGACTAAGTAGTTTAATTTAACGTATTAACTAAACTGGGTGGCGAAGCGAGGGTTGTATGGCGATCAGATCTTTGGAAGAAATAACGCAGCCGCATGAAAGAATTATTGCCGCACTTGATTATGACTATTGGGCCGAAGCATACGAGAGCCTAGTAGAATACGCCACAGTAATCGGTCTCGCCAAAGTGAACTCAGTCGCTGATCGAATGGGTCTTGACCAAGCAGTCTCTGGTATCGGACATGTCGGTGCGTTAACGATGATTGATTACAAATTTCATGATATCGATGATACGATGCGTCGCCGTACGCGTGAAGCAACCCTTGCTGGTGGATCCATGATTACTATCCACGCCTCAAACACCACCAAAGCCATGCATGAGGCGGTAGTAGGAGTAGAAGAAGCGCTTGCACTAGAGCCTCGCCTAATGCGACCCTGGATACTTGGTGTTACGGTCCTTACTTCTATTAGTGATATCGAAAAGGATAAGGGCGGTAATCCAGTTGAAACTTGTACAAGTATCTATGGGGCAGACCGGGCTACTAAAGTGCGGCAGTTCGCACACAAGGCAGCCGATGCCGGCTTGGATGGAATTGTTTGCTCACCGCTGGAATGTGAATCAGTAAAAAGCGATCCCCACACAGCCAACCTAAAAACAGTTATACCGGCTATACGGCCGCCATATGCAGTAACACCTGATGAGCAAGCCACAGCTGTAACGCCAACCGTAGCTATACAATCTGGTGCGGATTTTTTGGTAATTGGTCGACCGCTGACTCAAGCAAAAGGTTATGGCATGACCGGTCTTGAAGCAGCTCAAACAATCGGTCATGAAATTGGAGAAGCATAATGGCCGAGTTTGAGCACCTAGAAGAGCTAGTTATAGGTCTTTACGATAGAGGCGCAATAAGATTTAGTAATTTTCAGTGGACTCTAAAATCAGGCCGTCGATCGCCTCTTTTTTACAATCAACGGCCGATTCCGTCATTTAATACAAATAGCCTTTTGTCAACAGATGCTCAAAGGCGAATACGTGATCTGGCGATCGATGGCTACTCAAACGCCATAGACAAATTAGAACTCCCCTACAACCATTTGTACGGAATCCCACAGTCACTTACAGCTCTGGGCGGAATGGTCGCATACCGGAGAGGTGATTCAATGTTATGGGGAAGGGTGGGAAGTAAGGAGTATGGTATTCATGAGGCTTTTGAAGGTGATGTAAATATTGGAGATGCTGTTATAAGTGTTGATGATGTGGTCACGAATGCAGCCTCTAAGCTTGAGACAGCAGACGAAATAGAAAAAAAAGATCTCCAAGTTGCAGGCTTCGTGGTGATGTTTGATAGAGAAGAGGGAGGCTCAGAGGCCGTACGAAGTGAAGGATATAGCCTAGTGACGGTTACAGGGCTTAGTAAAGCCATGGCAGTACTACGTGAAGAAGGTCGGATCGGTACTCAAGAATTTGATTGGGTACAAGAATATCACGAGGGACTAGAAGCTAGTGGTATACAATCAACCTTTAGCGGGTTGAATTGATACAATAGGGCCATGACAATAACAGAGTACCAAGAGCGTATTGAACAATTAGTTGAAGAGCTGGGGTTTGGGGATGAGACGGTTTCGGATAAGTTTTTGCTGCTGGTTGAAGAAGTCGGTGAGTTCGCTAAAGCTGCACGGAAAACTCAGGGCATCAAAACCCATAAAGGCTCAAAAAAGTACGACGTGGCCGAGGAAGCGGCTGACATATTCTGGTATCTGCTAGACATCTGCAATCAGCTAGACATAGACCTGGGCAAAGCGATCGAAGCCAAAATCGTTAAGAATCAGAAACGGAAGTGGTCGTGAAGACCAGTGCCGGGCTGCTGATATATAAAGTCGACGACGGCAAAGTTAAAGTATTGCTAGGGCATATGGGCGGGCCATTTTTTGCTCGGAAAGACGCTGCCGCCTGGGATATACCCAAAGGCGAGTTTGAGGGCGAAGACGCTTTGGCTGCTGCCCACCGCGAATTCGAAGAAGAGATTGGCCAGCCGGCACCCACTGGCGAAGCCTACGACCTTGGAACAGCGAAGTCTTCTAATAAAGTTGTTATGATCTGGGCGATGGAGGGCGATATTGACATCAAAAACATCAGCTCCAACACCTTTAAGGTGGAATGGCCACCAAAATCAGGTGAGATCCAGGAATTTCCGGAAATTGATAAAGCCAATTGGTTTGACCTACCGACGGCGTCGGTCAAAATCGTCAAAAGCCGGGTAGTGTTCCTGGAGCGGCTGGCTACTTTTCTAAAACAGCATCGTCCGGACATTGCCGCTTCACTCCCGCCCGAGCAAACATCCCTGTTATAATAGACCTCTATGAATTACTACATTACAACCTCGATTCCCTATGTGAATGGCGAGCCGCATATCGGCCATGCCTTTGAGTTTGTATTGACAGATGTCCTGGCCCGTTATGCCCGACAGCAAGGCCACCAAGTAATATTCAGCACCGGAACGGATGAACATGGCGGCAAAATCGCCGAAAAAGCCGCCGAACTTAAGCTAACCCCTAAAGCCTTCGCCGACAAAGTCAGTGAAAACTTTCGGGATTTAGCTAAGACCCTAAATATTAGCAATGACCGTTTTATCCGTACGACTGACTCCGGCCATGAACAACGTGCAGGGTTGATCTGGAAAGCGCTAGAAAAAGACATATCTAAAGGCAAGTACAGCGGCTGGTATTGCACGGGCGAAGAAGAGTTTTTTAACGAAGCCGTTGTCAAGGCTAATGGTGGCGTGTGTCCCAATCACAACCGTAAATATGAGAAGTTTGAAGAAGAAAACTACCTCTTCAAACTTAGCCGCTACGCCCCTCAAATCACCAAAGCCATTGAAGACGGCTCATTCCAGGTTGTGCCAGCCAGCCGCAAACATGAAATTTTAAACGTCATTAAAGACGGCTTAGACGACATCAGCATTTCCCGTCCCACCAGCAAGATTACCTGGGGTATTCCAGTGCCAGGCGATAAAACCCAAGTCATGTATGTCTGGTTCGAGGCGCTGATGAACTATATTACGGTTCTCGGCTATCCAGAGCACAAAGACTTCAAGGACTTCTGGCCGGCCAACGTCCAAGTAATCGGCAAAGACATCCTTCGCTTTCACGCGGCCATTTGGCCCGGCATGCTGCTAGGCCTGGGCCTGCCACTACCCAAAAGCCTGTATGTACATGGCTTCATCAATGCTGAGGGCGGCATCAAGATGAGCAAAACCCTCGGAAATGTCATCGATCCGGTGAAAATCATCAAAGAATATGGCGCCGACGCTTTGCGCTATTACATATTGCGTCATATCCCATCGTATGAAGACGGCGAATTCAGCCTGCAGCGCCTGCACGATGCCTACAACAACGAGCTGGCTAATGAGCTAGGTAACGCCGTGCAGCGTACAGCCGCTATGATTACCCAATACCAGAACGGAATAATCGGCGACAGTCCGGATGCCGAACACGACGTGGCCCAGTATCACCAGGCGCTCGAAAACTTCCATTTTGACCGGGCACTAGACGAAGTCTGGGAACAGGTCCGCGGGCTAAACCAGTACATAGATGAGGAAAAACCCTGGGTGATCCATAAAGACGGCGATACCGAGCACTTACGTGAAGTGCTGGCCTACCAGGTCAGCGCTCTGCTGCAAATTGCCGATCTATTGGCGCCATTCCTGCCCGAGACATCGCAAAAGATGCGAAAAGTGTTTGAAGAGGGTGTAATTCGCCCAATTGAGCCGACTTTGTTCCCCCGTAAAGATCCTTTAGCTGAAGTTCCAAAGAAGTAAATGCAACTCGTAGATACTCATTGCCATATCCATGAGGCGTCTGCTCAGGCTGGCGGGGATGAGTTTGTCAGAGACAAATGGGCGAAGGCTGGCTTTACCGATCCTGAACAGATGATAACAGAGGCGGAGAGGGCAGGGGTGAGCACGCTGATATGCGTGGGCTGTACGCTTCGGGACAGCGAAATGGCTGTAAAATTGGCTCAAAATCAGTCAAACTGCTGGGCCAGCGTAGGCGTGCATCCGCATGAAGCCAAAGACCACATCCATTCACCCGACAAATTGCGAAAAATTCGCAATCTAGCGGGGGAGAAGGGTGTTGTGGCAATTGGCGAAATCGGACTGGATTATTACTACACCCACTCGCCCAAAGACGATCAGATTGCCCTGCTCCACTTCCAGCTTGAACTTGCCTTAAATCTTAAATTGCCAATAATTTTGCATATACGGGATGCGTTTGATGATTTCTGGCCGATCTTCGACCAATATAAGGGCCTTCAGGGCGTGGTCCATAGTTTTAGCGCTGATATTGCAGATCTCAAACAAATATTGTCTAGAGGGCTTTATGTGGGCCTGAACGGCATAATGACGTTCACAAAAGACGAAAATCAGCTTGACGCGGCAAAAGCTGTGCCATTAGAGTCTTTATTGCTGGAAACGGATGCTCCGTTCTTGACTCCTACCCCATATCGTGGTACAATCTGCGAGCCAAAACATGTGGTGGAGACAGCCAAATTTTTAAGCGGTTTGCGAAACGAACCTCTGGAAACTATGGCCCAAGCAACCACCGCGAATGCTAAAATACTATTTAAGTTCCAGGAGAAATAAGTGCATCAACCGTCCGATAACCCGGAAAAACTAGATCGCGAACTCAACACCCCCGAAGAAGTGGTGTTGCGTCGCAATGCTATTTCTATACTGAGGACTGCTACTACCCAAGCCCGTGACACCGAACACGGCGCACCGGAAATACGAGTTATCCCTGGGGAAACTAAAAACGAAGAAGCTTTGGCCCAGGACATTGACGTTGATAAAAATCGTACGGATACACATGCCCAAGAAATACCTGAAGCGCCGGAAGCCCTGCAGGGCAGCCAATCTGCCAAAGATAACATTGACGAACTTGAGCATTTGCGTGAATTACGCCGTCTTGGTCGCATTGCTCAAGACCTGGGCACTCCAGCAGAACAGCAACAAATCCTGAGGGGGTTGCGACGTGCTGGTTAAGAAAATTCTCAACAGCCTAAGCGCTCAAAAGCACGCTGAGCGCAAAGCCGAACTATATCGCAATCTTATTCGACACGAAGCTAAAATCGGCGGACAACTGTTCGGACCTGTTAAGCCAGGCGGGCGGCGCGAATTTTTCTGCCTCGACGAGCATACTTGGGTATGGCACGAGGAATGGGTCGACAAAAATGGGCAGCGACAGATGAAAACCACTCGTTACGATATCCGGCCAAACGGAATTATTAAAGCCCAAAACGGCCAATACCAATCAGTTCCAAAAGAAGAAGCAGACCGGCTAGTCGAAGCTGCCAACTTATACGAACAGCGCGTGAATACAGAACTCTACGCACGGTTTGCTTAAAAGGGCGGCCTTCCCTCATGAAAAGGATATATCTGGATTACGCGGCGGCTACGCCAGTGGCGCCGGAAGTGCAGGCTGTCATGCAGTCATATTTGGCTGATAAGTTCTATAACCCGTCGGCTACTTATCTGGCATCTAAAGCCGTAGGCAAAGACATTGAGGCAGCTCGGGCTAAAATTGCCCATTGGCTTGGTTCTCGCCCCGGCGAAGTCGTATTCACTGCTGGCGGTACCGAAGCGAATAACCTGGCTATAAATGGCGTGATGCAGCAGTTTCCTGGCAAGCAGCTGCTGGTCAGCTCGATTGAACACGACTCTGTATTAGCCCCAGCCAAACAATACAAGGCTAAGGAAATACCTGTCGATCTCGACGGGCGCTTGAATATCGCCAAACTGCAATCTTTGATTAATAAAGATACTGTGCTGGTGAGTGTTATGTACGCCAACAATGAGATCGGCACTATCCAGCCGATACGGGAAATTGGCCGTATGGTTGCAGAGGTTCGTAAAGATCGGGTCAAGCAGGGTAATAAACTGCCTTTATATTTGCATACTGATGCTTGCCAAGCGGCGGCTTACTTAGACCTACATGTGGACCGTTTGGGTGTGGATTTGATGACCATCAACTCAGGCAAGATTTATGGGCCTAAACAAGTAGGCGCGCTGTATATTAAAGCTGGCACATTGCTTATGCCGCAAACCCTAGGCGGCGGCCAGGAGCGTAATGTACGCAGCGGCACAGAAAATGTCGCTGGTATTGTCGGGTTTGTGGCCGCACTCGATTTAGTTCAAACTCGCCGCAAGCAAGAAGGTGATCGGCTCAGAATTCTAAGCAGCCAGTTTATAGCTGGCCTCACCAAGGCTATCCCGAACGCGGTGGTAAATGGTTCTAGTAAATTTCGCCTGCCGAATAATGTGCATATAACTATTCCCGGCAGCGATAATGAACGCCTGATCATGGAACTAGATGAGAAAGGTATCATGTGCGCGGCCGGCTCAGCCTGCAGCGCCAGCAATGATGAAGCCTCTCATGTACTTCGGGCTATCGGTAGAACTGACGAACAGGCCTACTCCTCACTGCGCCTTACATTTGGGTCAGGAACCAGCCAGTCCGACCTTGAGCAAACAGCTAAAGTATTAGCTAGCCTGGTTTAACTGCTTACGCTATACTGTTAGCAGTTAAGACAAGTTATGAAGACAAAAATTCTTCAATATGTTACTTTTTCACGCATTCTGGCTTTTATGGCGCTGTGTTTTTTGATTGCTTTGAGCCTGACTGGCTTCTTAAAAGCACAACAGTTTACCCGAGGTTATAGTGCCGATAGTTCAGTAGAACGCGGTATGATCGTACGCTTACAAGATAAAAACAACTCCAAAGTAGAACCTGTTAAAGCCAATGATGCGTCACGCATGTACGGTATCGTGGTTGATCCAAATGACGCTCCAGTAACCCTTTCAAGCGAGGACCAGAAAGTTTTTGTTGCAACATCCGGCAGGTTTGAGATGTTAGTCAGCGACCAAAACGGCGCGATTCAGGCCGGGGATTATTTAACCATATCTAGAGTTGCCGGCGTGGGTATGAAAGCCGACGGACATTCACCCTATATCACTGGCAAAGCCATGACGACTTTTGATGGTAACTCCAACGTAGTTGGCAGCGCAGTTGTGGGTAATCAAGAGGTAGCGCTTAGCCGGGTGCTATCTGATATAACAGTTGCTGCCAACCCTTTGTTCAAATCGTCTAATCCTTGGCTAGGCTTTCTGGAACAAAGCGTCGCGTCAATCGCAGGTAAGCCAGTCAGCGCCCCTAGGGTCTATCTGGCGTTCTTCATCGCTGTTGCCAGCGTGCTCGTTGCTGGAAACCTGCTTTACAGTGGTGTACGGGGCAGTATGGTGGCGATTGGCCGTAATCCCTTATCTAAAACATCGATTAGCCGAAGCATGACACAAGTGAGTATAGTTTCATTAATAATTTTCGCTGTTGGGCTAGGTACGGTATATTTATTACTAAAGCTATAAGCGCTACTGGAAGGTGGAACTGAATGAACGTTTGGGGGGTGGGATTGATCGTAGGCTGCTTGGCGGCTAGCACCGCGGCATTCCTCTGGGTGGCCTCTCGGCTTAGCGAGCATCAAAAACCTGGCAGTTCAGCCAGCGATGCCCCGTTCCAGGCAGCTGAAAAAGACATCGAACATTTATTTAACGATGAATTCCGTCAAGAGCTGCGCAACCGCGGCCGGCTGCACTTTGAGAAAATCATCGGTGAAAACGCCATGTTCCTGCAGCAGGATTTGCGTCTGACGACGTCTCAGTTAAATGAATACATGAAGGCCGAAATTACCCGCAAACTACAGGAAGAATTCGCCAAATACGAAGAATCAATTACTGATGCCAAACAGCTGGCAATGGACTCGATAAATAAGACCCAGGCAGCCATCGAGCAGCAGCGCCAAAATATGAGCAAGCAGCTCAATGAGGAAATTGACGCCGAGAAACAGCGCCGGATCAAGCACTTTGACGACAATATGGCCGACATTGTGAATCACTATGTAATGGCGGCTATTGGCAACCAGATAGACCTGAACGACCAGCTGGAATATATAATTGGCGAGCTACAGGCCAATAAAGACGCAATCTTAAAGGATATCGTAAATGGCAGCTAAATCGTGGATTCTGCCGGCAGGAATAACTACCCCCGCAGACCTGGGCCGGGTGATCCGCGAGCTTGAGCAAACAACCCAGTTCATGCAGCAGGCGGGTTTGCGCAAAGGCGGCGAAGCTGTTAGCTTACCAAAACCCAGTAGGCTGATGAATGAACTATGCCAGGCTAACAACATCAATTTGCTCCACGAGGCGGAAAGTCAGCAACTAACCGAAGCTGCAGCAGCCCTCAAGCAGCAAGCACCAGTGCTTCAAATTAGCTTTAGTGCTGACCCTTCGGCCTTGTTTTTGCAAAAACTAGTCACCTGGCTGCGCCAGAAGATCCACCCCTACATGCTGCTGCGAATCGGCTTGCAGCCTAATATAGGCGCCGGCTGCATTGTCCGGACGACTAACCGCTACTTTGACTTTAGCCTGCGGCACTTGCTTGAACAGCAGCACCATCTGCTGAGTGAAAAGCTAACAGCCATGCCAGCGGAAGAAACAGTATGACAGTCGAACACGGCAACCAACACTTTGATAAACTAGTCGAATCAGGCCAGCCTATGGGCGAAGTAATTGCTGTCGATAATTTCCTGGTTCATGTCCGCGGCCTACAGCCTTCACCCATTCATTCGCTGGTGATGTTCGAAGATGGTAGCAAGGGTGTTGTGAACCAGGTGTCAGAAGACCACGTTATCGTCCTGCATCTCGGCAGCCAGCAGCTTCAAGTCGGCATGGTAGCGGTGCTGCAGCACAATGAACTGGTTTGCAAAGTCGGCAAAGATTTCATCGGCCGGGTGGTATCGGTAACCGGCGACCCGCTGGACGGCAAAGGCCCGATCGCAGCTGACAGCGTCTGGCCGATTTTTAATGAGGCGCCGCCTCTCCATGAGCGTCAGCTACTAGACACTCAAGTCGAAAGCGGCGTACTGGTGCTTGATTCGCTATTCCCGCTAGCCCGCGGCCAGCGCATGGCTTTGCTGGGCGACAGCAAGACTGGTAAGACATCGCTAGTTACTCAGCTAACCATCAACCAAAAGAATACCGATCAAGTGGTCGTCTACGCCCTAATAGCCAAGCGCCGCAGCGATGTTGATATGTTGCTGACCCGGCTAGAAGAAAGCGGCGGCATGGAAAAAGCAATTGTGGTTGTTGCAACGATGTTCGAGTCGCTGATAATGAGTTATTTAGCTCCGTATGTGGCCTGCGCTATGGCTGAATACCTGTGGCAAAATCTGGCTCAAGATACAATTATTATTTATGATGACCTGACAAATCACGCCCATGCTTACCGTGAAATAGCGCTGCTGTCTGGTGGCAGCCCCGGGCGTGATTCCTATCCAGGGGATATGTTTTATGCCCACTCTAGCTTATTGGAACGAGCCGGCCGGCTTAAGCGGAATGGCGCCCATCTAACTAGCATCCCGGTTGTGAATGTCCCTGGCGGAGACATTACAGCCTATCTACCGACGAACATTATGTCTATTACCGACGGCCAATGGGTACTAGATATGAACAACTTTAAAAAATCAATCAGGCCGGCCCTTAACATTGGCCTCAGCGTGACGCGTGTTGGCGGTATTGCTCATAATAAACACCAAAAGTCGTTGGCTGTCCAGGCTCTCAAAGTACTGGCTGACTATCGCCAGGCCGAAGAGTTTTCGCATTTTGGCTCGGAGCTGGCCTTGCAAACCAAAAAGTCTCTTGAAACCGGTAAAAAAGTACTGGGAATACTAACCCAAGGACCAACCGTAACCTACTCTTTAATTACCCAGCAGCTGATGCTTGATGTGGTGTTATCGGCTGAGGACCCCCTGCTTATTGATATAAGTTCGTTGCGCCTTAATGTTGACCAATATGCCAAAAGGGCTACAGACGAGGGCAAGTACAATAAAGCCAAGGAAGAACTAGCGGCTAAATGTACAACGGAGCTTAATAAGTCATGAAAGAACTCAGCGAAGTTGCCAACCAAGAAGCTGCCATGCAAACGCTTGTTAGCCTAACTGGCGCGTTTGAAGGAATAGCCAGTATGCGTATTTCCCAGATTAAAAACCAGGTTTTACAGGCTACCGAGTTTTTCCATGAACTATGGCACATCTATTCGCAGCTTAGGGTTGATAGTAAATTTCGGTATGGCCGAAGCCAGTCTAAATACGAAGTCATAGACAAAGATTTATACATTCTGATTACGGCTGAAGGCGGCTTCAGCGGCGATATTGACCAAAAACTGATTGATTTGATGCTCAAAACTTACGATCCTAACAAGCACGACATCGTAGTTATTGGCCATCATGGCGCAATCCAGCTGGTCCAGCGAGGGGTTGGTTATAAAAAGTACTTTAAACTGCCAATCGAAGACCAAAATATTAATGTTGGGCCAATCATTAATCAGGTCCAACGCTACAAAGCCACGAAGGTTTATTATCAACAATATGTTTCCCTGTTCGTTCAGGACGTAAGGCGAATTGAGCTTCTAAGCGTGGTCCAGGAACAGGGCAAAAAAGCTGAGAAAAAAGAAGAGGTTATAACCGAGGCGAATTATATCTTTGAGCCTGGTACCTTTGAGGTTGTCGGTCATTTGGAGCAGTCGATGCTGCACATTGCTATGAGCCAGCTGATCCTGGATTCTAAATTGGCCCAGTACGCCAGCAGGTTTCGGGCTATGACATCGTCACGCCAGAAGGCTGATGAGTCACGCCAGGAAATACATCTGTTATATAATCGCACCAAGCGGGCTTCTAAAGATGAGCGGCTCAAGGAAGTGATCAATGGCTTGCGCAAAGTGAGGGCCGTCTAATGGCTCAGGGCGTCATCAACACAATTAGCGAACTGATTGTTGGGGTCCAGTTTGATGACGAGGTGCCGTTAAGCGGCGAGTTGCTGATGGTCAACAATGACGAGCAGACCAAATTACTGGTCGATCATTTAGAACCTGGCGGCGCGGCAATTTGTTTAAATATACGCTCCCACCGCGGCCTTCATAGAAACATGCTTGTATCGACGACAGGACATGGCATGGAAGTACCTGTTGGCCAGGCTGCTATCGGCCGCATACTGAATGCTATGGGCCAAGCAATTGATGGTTTGCCGCCAATCAGCAGCGAAGGTACCAAGTACAAAGACATCATGAAACTGCCAAAGGCGAATATCAACTTCAAGGATACGCAGTCACAAATTCTGGAAACTGGTATAAAGGTTATAGATTTCTTTACACCGTTTGTGAAAGGCCGCAAAATTGGCATTATCGGTGGTGCGGGTGTCGGTAAAACAGTGCTAACGATGGAGCTGATCAATAATATCGCCCGGCATAAGGCCGGACTTAGCATCTTCACCGGCATCGGCGAGCGCATCCGGGAGGGCCACGAGCTTTATGAAACGCTTAAAAAAAACAACTTACTGCCAAGTACCTGTATGCTGTTAGGACAAATGAATGAAAACCCCGTGCAGCGGTCATTAGTGGGCATGGCGGCTGTGTCATTGGCCGAATATTTTCGGGACGAGGAGGGCAAAGACATATTGTTCTTTGCCGATAACATGTATCGTTATGTCCAAGCCCGCAACGAGCTGGCTACATTATTAAATCGTATACCTAGCGAGGGTGGCTATGAGCCAACTATTTTCTCTGACATTAAAATATTGCAAGACCGCCTAAGCTCAACTGAAAAAGGCTCAATAACATCCGTTCAAACCATTTACGTGCCAGCCGACGACTTAAGTGACCCAGCTGTTCAAATGATCCAACATGAGCTTGACGCTGTCATTGTGCTGTCTCGCAAAGTCGCCGAACAGGGAATTAGGCCCGCCGTTGACTTGAACCAAACAACTTCTTCTATGCTGACTCCGGAAATTGTCGGTGATCGTCATTACGTGCTTAGCATCCGTGTTCAAGAAATACTTCAAAAGTACGAATCGTTAAAAAACATTATTGCCATTATTGGTGAAAATGAACTATCCGCCACTGACCGTGCCGATTACGCCAAGGCCAAAAAGCTAATCGCTAATTTTACCCAGAACATCCACGTTATGACGAAACACACTGACGTCGAAGGTGACTTTTTTACACGAGAGCAGACACTACAATCCATAGAGGAGATCATCGCATGAGCACTCGAAGACAAAAATCAAAAATCAAAATGTTTGCAAGTCTAGTTTTTATTTCTAAACGAAACTTTTATGCCTGAAGATATAAAAGCCATTTCCCAAGCCCCGATTGACTCCAAGCACATGCACGTTAAAATATACGCACCGTTTAGGGTTTATTATGACGACCAAGCCGTTAGCGTTACAGCAGAAAACAAAACCGGCCCATTTGATGTTTTGCCTGGACATCATAATTTCATGGCACTTTTGAGCCCCTGCGAAATAATTGTTGGCACTGATCGTGGTGAAGAAAAGATTAAAGTCCAGCGCGGCGTGATGCACGTCAAAGCCGACCACGTCATAATCTTCCTCGACGTCTAACCTGTCAGGGTCGGAGCTTGACATGTATAATGCTAGGCATGCCAAATAGAAACACCGTTAGAGCTTTTCAACCACAAGCTATCTACCATGTTTATAATCGTGGAGTTGCTAAGCAAAGCATATTTCTGGACGACCAAGATTACCGGGCTTTTATCCGTAGGCTGGAGTTGTTATTGTTGCCTGAAGATGAAGCTGAGAGACTTCAGCATACTACCAACCGCATTCGTCTACAGAATTTACATAGCCAGGTGGAATTGCAAGCGTTTTGCCTGATGCCAAATCATTTTCATCTGATGATCAAGCAGGGTGATGATGCTCGGGCAATAACCCGAAGTATGAGAACGCTGTCAACCAGCTACTCGATGTATTTTAATAAAAAGTATAACCGAATCGGGCCAATATTTCAGGGTAGGTATAAAGCATCATGGGTAAACAATGAACCGTACATGCTGCACCTCTCTAGGTACATTCATTGTAATCCGCTTGCCCTAAAAAAGGATATCTACGCCTACCCGTTTTCTAGCCTGCAATACTATTTTCAAGAATCGTGCCCAAAATGGGTTGAACCAGGTGATATTGAATCATTATTTTCGTCCCAGTTCGAATATGAGGAGTTCGTGGATGATCTGATTGACATCGATAGAGAAGCCCAAGACTATGAGCTCTAACAGCACGTCAAGCTCCGACCCTGACAAGACGGTGCATGTTGGATTGTCTGGCGGAGTTGATTCGTCGGTGACGGCTGCGTTGCTGAACGAGCAGGGCTATAACGTCGTGGGCGTTTATATGAAAAACTGGAGTAAAGACTTACCAGGCTTTCCTTGTCCGTGGAAAGAAGACTACGAGGACGCCAAACGCGTGGCCGTTCGCTTGGGTATTGAATTCAAGATGTATGACTTTGAAAAGCAGTACCGCCAAAAAGTCGTCGATTACATGGTAGCTGAGTATCAGGCTGGCCGGACGCCAAACCCTGACATTATGTGCAACCAAGAGGTTAAATTTAAACTATTCTTAGAAACCGCCCTTGCCGATGGGGCAGATTTAATCGCTACCGGGCATTATGCCAGGATCAAAGACAGGCAACTCTTCGCCGCCAAAAATTTAGACAAGGACCAATCGTACTTCCTTTATCGGGTAAGCCAAGCGGCCTTGCGGAAATCTTTAATGCCGATAGGTGAGTTTAAGTCTAAAGCCGAAGTCAGGGCACTAGCCAAAAAGCTCGGCCTGCCGACGGCGGAAAAAAAGGACAGCCAAGGCATTTGCTTTGTCGGCAAAGTTGGGATCAGGGAATTCCTGGTCAGCGAACTAGGACCTCAGGCCGAAGGACGGATTATTGATGATAAAGGAAACTCCTTAGGCAAGCAAGACGGCGCGATTTTTTACACAATTGGCCAGCGCCACGGCCTGAACATCGGCGGCGGCCTGCCGTACTATGTCACCGGTAAAAATATGAAAAAGAACGAAGTTTATGTGACCACCGATCTGGACGCTGCCAATTTATGGCACCAAACTCTAGCCCTAACCGACGTTCATTGGATCAACCATCCGCCGCTACCTCGACGGACCCTGAGCATACGAACGAGATATCGGGCGCCGTTAGTAGAGTGCACGCTACAGGTAGCGCCTGGCAGAGCACAAAACAAGCCGAATACGCTACAGGTAGCGTTGTTTGAAGAAGTTAGGGCTGTAACCCCTGGGCAATCGGCTGTAATCTATGACGGCGAACGCGTACTGGGCGGCGGCATTGTCGTTTAGATGCCGTAAGGGGTTGGATATTCAAACTGCTCATGGTATAAATAAACGATAATAGCATTTAAAATTAGGTGTAAAATATGGATGAACAGCAAAGTAATCAACCCAATGTAACCGCAACCCCACCAGTGGAACCATCAACTCCCGAACCGGCATCAAACGAATCAACCGGTACAGTTTTACCGCAGTCTCCCATCCCCGAAGCCAAACAGTCTAAACTAAATAAATCATTGCTTATCGCGCTAGCTTTATTATTACTAGTAGCAGTTGGCGGAGCTGCATACTGGCTGGTTAGCAATAAATTGTCTGAAGACACAAAAACAGTTAACAGCGAAACTCAGGAAATTGAACTTTTACGCATTGGTTCGGTGGAGGGTCCCATTAGACTTTTCCCGAGCGATGAAGTTATCGGCGTTTATTCCAGCTTGAATCGACAGATTTACGAAGGGCTGATTGGCAGCGAAGACGGTAAATTTGTACCTTTACTGGCTGAAAGCTGGACTAATCCAGACGAAAATACTTGGGCCTTTAAGCTCAAGCCAAACGTTAAATTCCACAGCGGCAAAACTATGACCGCAGCAGACGTTAAAGCTAGCCTGGAACGATTAAAAGACGAGGAATATTGGTCAATTTACGTATCAACTATTAAGGATATTGAGGTTGTCAGCGACACGGAGATTAAAATAACTACTAGTCAGCCTGACGCGCTGATGCTAAACCGCTTGTCACTGGCCTTCATCATCGATAACACAACTGATCCGGAAAAATTCAGTGGTACCGGTGCATTTGTCTTAAAGGAAGACACCCCGCCCACTGATACCTCAGCTTCACTGGT